>NZ_JBICMC010000080.1:0-167662 GCF_043106005.1 Pseudomonas sp. GLN_2
GGTCTGCCACGTCACTGCGCCACCAGTGGTCCAGCACCTTTGTACCCCATTCACTCAACTCCATGCCGATCACGCACTGGCCGGTCTGTTCGGCAAAGGCCAGGCCGTTGATGAGGTCGGCGTTGTCGTAGCGGTCCAGCGCCTGCAACAAGCGTTCGCTGACCACCCAGCGGGCATGGTCCTTGGCGCGGTCTTCGGCGGCTTGCTGGGCGTGTTGCATGGCCTGCTCGAAAGCGTCGAGCTGATCGTGCATGGCCTGGCGGTCGACCAGGTGGCCGTATTTCTGATCGAACCGCTTACGGAACTCGCCGGCATCCTGGCGGGCCTGGACTTTGCTGCGGACGTCGCGCTCGAACTGCGCCATGTGCGGCTTCATGCGTTCATCATGGGCATCGGCCTGTTGCCTGGCCCGTTCGGAGAACAAGTAGATCTCGGGATGCAGGTGGAGCTGGTTGCGGACTTTTTCGGCCATGACTTCGCGCTTGACGATCTGCTCGGCCACCATCTGCGGGTAGAGTTTTTCGATTTCCAGGAACGACTGCGCGACCAGAAGCTTGCGCTCGTTGTCCACGCCGGGTTCAACGGTGCGTTCCAGCCATTTCGTTTTCACATCATCGACGGCGGCATTGCGCCAGGCGTTGAGCTCCTGGGTAATGCCGATGGCGTCTTCGATGACGATGGCGGCGCCACGGGGCTTGGTCTGGTTCACCGGCGGCGCCAGGGCCAGGCGTGAGGCGTGGGGCGAGACGATCTGGTCGTTGTTGAACGGCTGCAGGTCCAGTAGCGCCTGCAGGTCGGCATCGTCCTGGGCCTTGAAGTCGGCTACCCAGTTCAGTTGATCGTGCTTGAGCACATGGGGCTGCGGCGGGGCGTCGGAGGGCTGGATGAAGCGGGCGATATCGATGGCGGGCAGGCTATTGCGGTATTCGTCTTCGAGGAGGCGGTAGTTGTCGAGCAGGCGCGGAGTGAGTGGGGAAGGGCTAAAAAGCGGACGCAGTTCCTGGATGTCGTCGAGGTCGTAGAGGGTGATGGTCCAGCCGAAGCTGCGGATGATGTCATCCAGATTGCCAGTGAGGGGGGCGGGCTCCCACGGTGCGTCGGCGCTGATGTACAGCAGCGAGCCATTGGGCGCCACGCGGTACTGGCTGTGCCATTCGTAGGCCGGCGCGCTATGGCGCTTGATCAGCAGGTAGAGAAAGCCTTCGCGCAAAGGGCGGATGGCGTAGCTGGAGTGGGTCAGCTCGCCGACCTCCTGGAACGGGCTGAGATAGCCCGGCAATTTGGGCAGGCGGGCACGTTGTGCCGGGTTGCCGCCGACGGCGGCGTAGCGCAGGGGCAGCAGTTCGAAGCGGCGGGTGCAGTCGGCGACGGGGCTGTTGCGCAGGGCCGGGCGGTAGCCGGAGGTGATGCGCCTGCACAGTTCGAGGGTTTCTTTCAACGAATCCATGTATAGCTCCAGCGAGCAGGGATGATTATCAAATGCATGCAAGCGTTGCATTCGACCCAGGGCTGGACACTAGCGAGGAATCACTTCTCAAAGGAGCGTTGCGCTTCCGATAGGTGCGTAGGAAATTTCTGATTAAGCGGCATCGTTGACGTTACCAGGGTTTTCATCGCCTTTCACGTCAACCCGTCCGCTGTCACGGGGCAGGCCCATCGTTACTGGGTGGAGGCGCCACCCTGGTCGCTATTTTAAATACGGTCCGCATCCAGACAGGGCCGCAAAGCGGCCCGATCGCACCCAGGGAAGTACTTCAGAACGCCCCTTGCAATGTCACCATGAAATTGCGCGGTTCACCATAGAAGTTGCCCCACGCCGGCGCGCCGATGGTGGCGTAGTACTTCTTGTCGAACAGGTTGTTGCCGTTGAGCGCGACAGTCCAGTTCGGGTCGAGACGGTACTGCACACGGCCGTTCCACACGGTGTAGCCCGCCTGCTCGACACGGGTAGTGCCGGTGGTACGGAAGTTCTCGCTCTGGCTGTTCAGGCCAGCGCCGAGGGTCCAGCGCTCCAGTGCACCGCCCAGCTGGTAGTCACCCCACACCTTGAGCATGTGCCGTGGGATGAAGCTGGAGGTGAAGGTCAGTTCGGTGGGGTCAGTGTCTTCGATGGTACTCAGGTACTTGGTCTGGGTGTAGGTGTAACCCGCCAGCAACTGCAGCCGCTCGATCGGCGAGCCGCTGATCTCGGCTTCGAACCCCTGTGCGCGGACCTTGCCGCTGTCGCTGTAGCAATACCCGTCGCCTGAGGGGCAGGTATCGACGTAGTCCGTTTCTGCGCGGTGATTCTCGACAGTGCGGAACAGGTTGAAGGAGGTGTTCAACGCGCCGTCGAGCAGCTCGCCCTTGATGCCGACTTCATAGTTGGCGCCGGTCTTTGGCTGTAACGCCTGCCGCTCGGCATTCACCTTGTCGCTCTGTGGCTGGAAGATGTCGGCGTAGCTGGCATAGGCGGTCCACTGCTCGTTCAGGTCGTACAGCACGGCGGCAAACGGCGTGACCTGACCGTTTTCCTGGCTGCGATTATGCACCCAGTAATCGTAGAACTGGGTATAGGAGTCGCTCTTGTTACGGTACCAGCTGACCCGCGCGCCCAGCACCAAGGTCAGTGGCTCTGCCAGTTTCAGGCGCAGGTTGGCGTAAGTGCCGTACTGGGTGGTAGTGGTATCGGTTGGCACACTGCCACCGCGGCTCGGGTTGACCAGGTAATCGGCCTTGGACGGGTGTGTGAAGTTCGCGGATGGGTTGAACGGGTCCTGCTTGCCGTCCAGCAGCATCAGCGCGAAGTAATCATGGGTTTTCTGTCGGCTGGCGTTGACACCCATGATCAGCTCGTGCTGCAGGCCGAACGCCTCGAACTTGCCATCGACATAGCTATCGAAGCCGTAGTCGTCCTGGTCGTAGTCGAAACGGCCGGCCCGGACGTTCATGCTGGCGGTGCTGGCGCCGACGGGTACCGTGCCTTCGGAATAAGCGTATTCGATGTCCTGGGTGTTGTGGGTGTAGATCGAGGCGAAGTTCAGGGTCCAGTCATCGTTGAAGCGGTGCTTGAGGTCGGCAAAGCCGGTAATACGCTGGCTTTGCATGTCGTTCCAGCTGGCCCCCAGGCAGGTGGAGCGCGACAGCTTCAGGTCACTGCCATCGGCGTAGCGTGGCAGGCCGGCGTAGCACGGGGTGGCATCGACATCCTCGTAAGCCAGGCCAGCGCCCACGGTGGTGTCGGCCGTGACGTCCCAGTCGATGGCGCCGTACAGTATCTGGTCCTGGCGCTTGGCCGTGTCATAGAAGTACTGGCGGTCCTGCAGCGTCGCCACGGCGCGCCCCCGCACGGTGCCCGACGCGTTCAGCGGGCCGCCCACGTCCACTTGCCCGCGGTAGTTGTCCCAGCTGCCGGCTGACAGGGTGACGGTGGTGGCGGCTTTTTCCTGCCCCCGTTTGCGCACGAAGTTGACGCCCCCGGCGGAGGAGCCAGAGCCTTTCATCATGCCGGCCGCACCTTTAAGCACCTCGACGCGGTCATAGAACGCCATGTCGCTGGAAAAGCTGTTGGCCTGCACGTAGTTGCCGCCCACGTCCAAGGGCACGCCGTCGTACTGGTACTGGCCATCCAGGTTGAAACCACGGGAATAGAAATACTTGCCGCCCATGGGCGAGTCATACACGGTGATGCCCGGGGTCTTGTCCAGTACCTGCTCCAGTGTGTTGAGGTTCTGGTCGTCGAGCATCTTGCGGGTCATCACGGTGACCGACTGCGGGGTTTCTTTCAGCGTGTGTACGCCCTTGCCGATGGTGATGGCACGGGCGGTGTAGGACTGGGTGCCTTCGCTGGTCGCATCCAGGCGGTTGGCGTCGATGTTCATCGGCGCCAGTTCCATGGCCGAACCGTTTTGCGCAGGGACCAGCACATAGCCGCCATTGCCCTGACGCTGCGCCTGCAGGCCACTGTTGCCCAGCAGCCGCGCCAGACCTTCCTCGACACTGAAGCTGCCGTCCAGGCCCGCGCTGTCGAGGTTGCGCGTCTGTGCGGTGTCGAACGAAATGGTCACACCCGCCTGTACACCAAACTGGGTGATGGCGGTGCCCAGTGAGCCAGCGGGGACATGGTAGGTGGCCTGGCTTTGGGCCATTGCCTGGGCAGGCATCAGCAGCAGGCCGGGCGCGCTGGCCAGGGACATGCCGAACAGCACCAGGCGGACGGCCTGGCTGAGCTTGGTTGCTGGGGTAGGGTGCAGGTGTGGCATTTCGTGGTCCTTCCGAGTCATGGCAGAAAGTCGCTGTCGTCGCGGCTTGTGTCAGGGACGGACGAGAATCGAAATCAGCAAGATTGCGGCGAAAGTTTTTCCGCAGTTGCTCAGGCGGGCTCCACACTCACCCAGTAGCGGCTTAAGTAGCGCACTTTCACGGGCAAGGTTTTCGGCAGGTTGGCCAGGGCGATATCGGTGTCGTCAATGCGGAACGCACCGGAAATGCTCATGGCCTGGATCGACGAGGCACAGCGCAGCACTCCTGGACGATAGCGCCCCAGTTCTTCGAGGAAATCGCCAAGGCGCCAGTCGTTCACGCTGAGCATGCCTTGCAACCAGGCCGTGGAATCGGCGGGGAGGGCATGGGCGTCGAGGACGACACCCTGATCAAAACTCACTTGCTGGCCAGCGTGCAGTTGCAGCACTCGATCAGGGTGGCGCAGGGGGCGAACTTCGACGCTGGCCTCAAGCACACCCACGCGGGTCTGCTGCGCCAGTTTGCGGACGCTGAACGCGGTACTGCGGGCCAGTACGCTGCCGTCATCGGTGTGCACGATAAACGGGCGCTGCTGACGATCGCTGACCGGACGCACCAGAATTTCCCCCTGATACAGCTGAATCGCCCTCACCTTTGTGGCGTAGCGCACATCCAGCGCGGTATCCACGTTCAGTTCCAGCTGTGAACCATCCTCCAGGTGCAGGGCGCGGCGCTCGCCGCTGCGGGTACTGTGCTGGGCCAGCAAGGCACGATAGGGCACCTGCTCGGCCGCCAGCCAGCTGCCGCCCCCCATGGCCATCAGCAGGCCCAGCACTTTCAGCACGTCACGCCGCTGCGCCTGGGCCGCGCCAAGGCCGGACAGCGCCGCCTGCGGCGGCACCATGGCCCATTGCTGCTGCAGCTTTTCTACCCGCGCCCAGGCGGCTGCGTGCAGGGGGCTGGCCTGCAGCCACTGTCGCCAGGCCTGGGTGCGGGCCTCGCTATTGGCGCCGTCGTTGAGCTGAACATACCAGGTGGCAGCGGCTTCGAGTGTCTTGAGATCCATGGGCGTCAGCCTTCGACTGCCAGCAGGCAGCGAGTCATGGCCTTGATCAGGTGATTCTTCACGGTGGTGATCGACACGCCGAAGCGCTCGGCCGCAGCGCCGTAGGTCAGGCCTTCGAGTTGAACGGCAAGGAAGATGGCGCGGGTCTTGGCGCCGAGTTCGTCGAGCAGGCTGTCCACGGCCACCAGCATCTCTATGATGGACAAGCGCACCTCCGGCGACACCTCTACCGGTTCCGGACGCAGGGCCAGCGCCTGCAGGTAAGCTTTTTCGATGATGCGACGGCGAGCTTTGTCTATCAGAAGGGCGCGGGCGATAGCGCTGAGGTAGCTGCGCGGCTCACGGATCGGCAACGGGTTACGCGCGGTCATTACCCGCAAGAACGTGTCGTGCGCCAGGTCGGAAGCGTCGGCGGCGTTGCCCAGGCGGGCGCGCAGCCAGCCCTTCAGCCAGCTGTTGTTTTCGCTGTACAGCTGGTGCAGGGCCTGGGGATCGAGCGTTGCCATGGCGTCAAGACCGCAATATTAATGGGAATTGATCGCATTGTCGCGAGAGGCGGGGCTTATTGCAAGGACCGCGAGCACACACCCTGTGGGAGCGGCCTTGCGTCGCGATTGGGCCGCAAAGCGGCCCGGGTTTCGGCATCACGGCTACATTTGTGGGGCTGCTGTGCAGCCCTATCGCGACGCAAGGCCGCTCCCACAGAGTCGTGCAGGCTTGCAGGGCAGTGGTTAGAACCCGGCCTCCAGGCTCAGCAGGTCCTGCACCGTTTGCCGCCGGCGGATCATCCGCAGGGCACCGTTCTCGATCAGGAACTCCGGCAGCAGCGGCCGGCTGTTGTAGTTCGACGACATCGACGCGCCATAGGCCCCGGCATCGTGGATCACCAGCAGGTCGCCCACCTGTGCCTGAGGCAGGTCCTGCGGGGTCAGCGCCTGGTCATCCTGAGTGAACACGTCACCCGATTCACACAACGGCCCGGCCACCACGGTCGGCTGGCGCGGGCGATCTACTGCCTGGCCATCGGCATCGAGCAGGGTCATGCCGTGGTAGGCGCCGTACATCGCCGGGCGCATCAGGTCGTTGAAGCCAGCGTCGATCATGACGAAGGTATTGCGCCCCACCTGTTTCACGGCACGAACTTCGGCCACCAGGTAGCCCGACTCCGCCACCAGGAAGCGCCCGGGTTCGATCTCCATGCGCACCGGGTGGCCGAGCATCGCTTCGATCTCCTTGCGCGCCACCGCCCAGGTCTGCGCATAACGCTGCAGGTCGACCGGTTTGTCGGTGCTGCGGTAAGGGGTGGAAAGCCCGCCGCCGATGGAGAACGCCTCGATGTCCACGCCCAGGCGGCCGATCAGCTCGATCATCGAGCGGGCCACCTGTTCCAGGTGCTGGTAGTCCACCCCGGAACCAATGTGCATGTGCACGCCCACCAGGTGCAGGCCATGGGCCTTGATGCACGCCAGCGCCTCGTCCAGCTCTTCGTGCCAGATGCCATGCTTGCTGTTTTCGCCGCCGGTATTGGTCTTGCGGCTGTGGCCATGGCCGAAGCCTGGGTTGATGCGGATCCACACGCGGTGGCCGGGCGAGCGTTCACCCAGTTGGCGCAGCATGTCGATGGAGCCGGCGTTGACTTCGATCTTCTCTGCCACCACTCGCTCCAGGGTTGGCCGGTCCAGCGCGTCGCAGGTCAGCACCACGCCGGCAGGGTCACCGTCCACGCTCGCACCCGCAGCGAAGGCCCGCTCCATTTCACCCAGCGACACGGCGTCCAGCACCAGGCCATGGGCGCGCATCAGGCGTAGCACATGCAGGTTGGGGTTGGCTTTCTGGGCGAAGCGCACGGTGTCGAATACGTTCAACTGCTCGACACGCTCGGCGATGGTGCTGGCGTCGTACGCCCAAAGCGGCGAGCCGTGCTGGCGAACCGCCTCGGCCAGAAGGGTGAAGGGTGCGGTCATGGTGGCGCTACTCGGATAAGGAAGGCCACGAGGATGAATCAAAGCGGGAATTCAGAAAAATAGCTATTTTTCTTCCAGTCATTCATATTTGATATACCCCTTGTCGACTCACCGGGTGCTGCCGTGAAACTGTCCGTCCGCCACATCGAAGTGTTCCGCGCCATCATGGCCGCTGGTAGTGTCACCGGTGCGGCGCGCCTGCTGTTCACCTCGCAGCCGACCGTCAGCCGCGAACTGGCGCGGCTGGAGCAGGTGACTGGCCTGAACCTGTTCGAGCGCGAGGGCGGGCGCCTGGTGGCGACGGCCCAGGCGCTGCTGTTGATCGAAGAGGTCGAGCGCGCCTACGTCGGGCTGGAGCGGATCGATCGCTTTGCCCAGGCCATCCGCAACTTCGAGCAGGGCCGGCTGGCCATCACCTGCCTGCCGCTGTTCTCGCAAACCTTGTTGCCCAAGGCTTGCCAGCGCTTTCACCAGCAGCACAGCGGCGTGAGCGTGAGCATTCTGGCGCAGGAGTCGCCTTTGCTGGAGGAGTCACTGGTTGCCCAGCAGCATGACCTTGGCCTGACTGAAGTCGAACAGATACCGCGCGGCGCGTATGGTGAATTGCTGTTCAGTGCCAACATGGTGTGCGTGTTGCCCGAGCATCACCCGCTGCAGGTGAAGGCTGAACTGGAGCTGAGTGATTTCCATGAGGTCGATTTCATCAACCTGGCCAGCCTGGATACCTACCGCCAGCGTCTGGATCAGCACTTTCGTGCGGCCGGGGTTAACCGCCGCACGGTCATCGAAACCACCAGTGCCGCTTCGGTGTGCGCCATGGTCAGGCAAGGCCTGGGGGTGGCGATCATCAACCCACTGAGCGGGCTGGAGGCGGCGCAAGGCGGGTTGCCGATCCGCAGGTTACGGGTATCGGTGCCCTATCAGGTGATGCTCATACGCCCGGACCATCGGCCGGCATCGGCAGCGGTGGAGCCGTTTTGCGAGGCGTTGCGGGTGCAGGCCAAAGAGATGCAGCAGGCGCTGGCCTGATCATTGTGGGGGCGGCCTTGTGTCGCGATAGGGCCGCAAAGCGGCCCCAGCAATCTATGCATGATGTCGAGATCCTGGGGCCGCTGCGCGGCCCTTTCGCGACGCAAGGCCGCTCCCACAGGGATCGCGTCAGCTTTTAGAAATTGAGCAAGACAGTTGCTCCCCCAGGGACCGCGCTCCCACTAGGCAGGGGCAGGGTTCAAAGCTCGCAGACCAAGGTTCCAGTACCGGCCAGGATCTTCTCCAGGGTTTCCTTCACTTCATCCATGTCACTCAGCTCGCTGGTCAGGGTGATTTCCAGTGCTTCATCCCCCTTCAGCGCGTCCCGGTCGCCGGCCGCCACTTCAATCAGCAGGCGCTTGGCGCTCAGGGTCACCTTAAGGCCATCCAGTGTCGACGGCTCGTCATCCAGCGTCAGGTCGACGGTGTCCTCGTCCGGGTAACGGGTAAGCAGGAACATCTGACCCTTGTCGCTGTGGCAGCACAGGGTCGCCATGTTGTCTTCCTCGTCATCGCAAGGGGTGGCGAACAGCAGGGCGGTGTTGATTTGCATGAGCAGGCTCGGGTCAAAGGAAACGGAAGGGAATTCTGACAGTCTTGCGTACAGGCATAAACGTAAAGTTACCGCCCCTTGACCGAAATTGTCGCAGCGCTGCAAGCGTAGATGACCGATCAGTCGTTAAGCTTCGGCGAGCCCTGGGCGTGCCTGCGCACGTTCAACGTCTGGTTTTTACCGTCCGCCATGCCACGGGTTGGCTATCGTTGATCCGTACACGGCGCACGCAGCGACGCTTCAATTATTACAAAGCCCAAGCGGAGTACCACAGATGGCGTTCTTCACCGCAGCCAGCAAAGCCGACTTCCAGCACCAACTGCAAGCGGCCCTGGCGCAGCACATCAGCGAGCAGTCCCTGCCACAAGTGGCGCTGTTCGCCGAGCAGTTCTTCGGCATCATCTCTCTGGACGAACTCACCCAGCGCAGGCTTTCCGACCTGGCCGGCTGCACCCTGTCAGCCTGGCGCATCATCGAGCGTTTCGACCCCGAATACCCGCAAGTGCGGGTGTACAACCCTGATTACGAACGCAATGGCTGGCAGTCGACCCATACCGTGGTCGAAGTGCTGCACCATGACTTGCCGTTTCTGGTCGACTCGGTGCGCACCGAGCTCAACCGCCGTGGCTACAGCATTCACACCCTGCAAACCACCGTGCTCAGCGTGCGCCGTGGCGCCAAGGGCGAGCTGTTGGAGCTGCTGCCCAAGGGCACCCAGGGCGAAGGCGTGCGCTACGAGTCACTGATGTACCTGGAGATCGACCGCTGCGCCAATGCCGCCGAGCTGACAGTGCTGACCCGCGAGATCGAGCAGGTGCTGGCCGAGGTACGGGTGGTGGTGGCCGACTTCGAACCGATGAAGGCCAAGCTGCGTGAAGTGGTAGCGCAGGTGGAACAGACCGGCTTTGGTCCTGCCCAAAACGAGAAGGGCGAAGTCAAGGCCTTCCTCGAGTGGCTGCTGGATAACCACTTCACCTTCCTGGGCTATGAAGAATTCACCGTCAAGGGCGACGCCGATGGCGGCCAGATGGTCTACGACGAGCAGTCGTTCCTCGGTTTGCCGCGCCGTCTGCGCGTGGGCCTGACCGCAGAAGAGCTGCGCATCGAAGACTACGCTGTGGCCTACCTCAACGAGCCGCTGCTGCTGTCGTTCGCCAAGGCCGCACTGCCCAGCCGCGTGCATCGCCCGGCCTACCCGGACTATGTGTCGATCCGCCAGCTGGACGCCGACGGCAAGGTCATCAAGGAGCACCGCTTCATGGGGCTGTACACCTCGTCGGTGTATGGCGAAAGCGTGCATGCCATTCCGTACATCCGCGTGAAGGTGGCCGAAGTCGAGCGCCGTTCGGGCTTCGATCCCAAGGCCCACCTGGGCAAGGAACTGGCCCAGGTGCTGGAAGTGCTGCCGCGCGACGACCTGTTCCAGACGCCGATCGACGAGCTGTTCAGCACGGTCATGGCAATCGTGCAGATCCAGGAGCGCAACAAGATCCGCGTGTTCCTGCGCAAAGACCCGTATGGCCGCTTCTGCTACTGCCTGGCCTACGTCCCGCGGGAAATCTACTCCACCGAAGTGCGGCAGAAGATCCAGCAGGTGCTGATGGAGCGCCTTAAGGCCAGCGACTGCGAGTTCTGGACCTTCTTCTCCGAATCGGTACTGGCCCGTGTGCAACTTATCCTGCGGGTCGACCCCAAGAACCGTATCGACATCGACCCGCAGCAGCTGGAACGCGAAGTCATCCAGGCCTGCCGCTCGTGGCATGACGACTACTCGGCACTGGTGGTGGAGAACTTCGGCGAAGCCCAGGGCACCAACATCCTCGCCGATTTCCCCAAAGGCTTCCCGGCCGGTTACCGCGAGCGCTTCGCCGCGCACTTGGCGGTGGTCGATCTGCAGCATGTGCTGAACCTGTCGGAAAACAAGCCGCTGGCCATGAGCTTCTACCAGCCGTTGACCCAGGTGGGCGAGCGCATCCTGCACTGCAAGCTGTACCACGCCGACACCCCGCTGGCGCTGTCCGACGTGCTGCCGATTCTGGAAAACCTCGGCCTGCGCGTGCTCGGCGAGTTCCCGTACCGCCTGCGCCATGCCAATGGCCGCGAATACTGGATCCACGACTTCGCCTTCACCTACAGCGAAGGCCTGAGCCTGGACATCCAGCAGCTCAACGACACCCTGCAGGACGCCTTCATCCACATCGTCCGGGGTGACGCCGAGAACGACGCCTTCAACCGCCTGGTGCTCACCGCTGGCCTGCCCTGGCGCGACGTGGCCTTGCTGCGTGCCTACGCCCGTTACCTGAAACAGATCCGTCTCGGCTTCGATCTGGGCTATATTGCCAGCACCCTGAACAACCACACCGACATCGCTCGCGAGCTGACCCGGTTGTTCAAGACCCGCTTCTACCTGGCGCGCAAGCTCACCCAGGACGACCTTGACGACAAGCAGCAGCGCCTGGAACAGGCCATTCTGACTGCGCTGGACGACGTGCAAGTGCTCAACGAAGACCGCATCCTGCGGCGCTACCTGGACCTGATCAAGGCCACCCTGCGTACCAACTTCTACCAGCCCGACGCAAACGGCCAGAACAAGTCGTACTTCAGCTTCAAGTTCAACCCCAAGCTGATCCCCGAACTGCCCAAACCGGTGCCAAAGTTCGAGATATTCGTCTATTCGCCGCGCGTCGAGGGCGTGCACCTGCGCTTTGGCAACGTTGCCCGTGGTGGCCTGCGCTGGTCCGACCGCGAAGAGGACTTCCGTACCGAAGTGCTGGGCTTGGTCAAAGCCCAGCAGGTGAAGAACTCGGTCATCGTGCCGGTCGGCGCCAAGGGTGGTTTCCTGCCGCGTCGCCTGCCGCTGGGCGGCAGCCGTGACGAGATCGCCGCTGAAGGCGTGGCGTGCTACCGCATCTTCATTTCCGGCCTGCTCGACATCACCGACAACCTCAAGGACGGTGGCGTGGTACCGCCGGCCAACGTGGTGCGCCATGACGATGACGACCCGTACCTGGTGGTAGCGGCCGACAAAGGCACCGCGACCTTCTCCGACATCGCCAACGGCATCGCTATCGACTACGGTTTCTGGCTGGGCGATGCTTTTGCTTCCGGCGGCTCGGCCGGTTACGACCACAAGAAGATGGGCATTACCGCGCGCGGCGCTTGGGTGGGCGTGCAGCGCCACTTCCGCGAGCGTGGCATCAACGTGCAGGAAGACCCGATCACCGTCATCGGGGTCGGCGACATGGCCGGCGACGTGTTCGGCAATGGCCTGCTGATGTCCGACAAGCTGCAACTGGTGGCAGCGTTCAACCACCTGCATATCTTCATCGACCCCAACCCGGAGCCCGCTTCCAGCTTCGCTGAACGCAAGCGCCTGTTCGACCTGCCGCGCTCGGCCTGGAGCGACTACGACACCAGCATCATGTCCGAAGGCGGCGGGATCTTCCCGCGCAGTGCCAAGAGCATCGCCATCAGCCCGCAGATGAAAGAGCGCTTCGCCATCGAAGCCGACCGCCTGACCCCGACCGAGCTGCTGAACGCGCTGCTCAAGGCCCCGGTGGACCTGCTGTGGAACGGCGGCATCGGTACCTACGTGAAGGCCAGCACTGAAAGCCACGCCGATGTCGGCGACAAGGCCAACGATGCGCTGCGGGTCAACGGTAACGAACTGCGCTGCAAGGTAGTGGGCGAGGGCGGCAACCTGGGCATGACCCAGCTCGGCCGCGTCGAGTTCGGCCTGAACGGCGGCGCCACCAACACCGACTTCATCGACAACGCCGGCGGCGTGGACTGCTCCGACCACGAGGTCAACATCAAGATCCTGCTCAACGAAGTGGTGCAGGGTGGCGACATGACCGAGAAGCAGCGCAACCAGCTGCTGGGCAGCATGACCGACGAAGTCGCCGGGCTGGTGCTGGGCAACAACTACAAGCAGACCCAGGCGCTGTCGCTGGCCGCCCGCCGCGCCCGCGAGCGGATTGCCGAATACAAGCGCCTGATGGCCGACCTCGAGGCGCGGGGCAAGCTGGACCGTGCCATCGAATTCCTGCCGTCCGAAGAGCAGTTGGCCGAACGCCTGGCTGCCGGCCAGGGCCTGACCCGCGCCGAGCTGTCCGTGCTGATCTCGTACAGCAAGATCGACCTCAAGGAGCAACTGCTCAAATCGCTGGTGCCGGACGACGACTACCTGACCCGTGACATGGACACCGCTTTCCCGCCGTCCCTGGTCAACAAGTTCGCCGAGGCCATGCGCCGCCACCGCCTGAAGCGCGAAATCGTCAGCACCCAGATCGCCAACGACCTGGTCAACAACATGGGTATCACCTTCGTCCAGCGCCTGAAGGAGTCGACCGGCATGAGCCCGGCCAACGTGGCCGGCGCTTATGTGATCGTGCGCGACATCTTCCACTTGCCGCACTGGTTCCGCCAGATCGAGGCGCTGGACTATCAGGTGCCGGCAGAAATCCAGCTCACCCTGATGGACGAGCTGATGCGCCTGGGCCGCCGTGCCACCCGCTGGTTCCTGCGTAGCCGCCGCAACGAACAGGACGCCGGGCGTGATACCGCGCACTTCGGGCCGAAGATCGCGCAGCTGGGTCTGAAGCTGGATGAGCTGCTCGAAGGCCCCACCCGCGAACGCTGGATGGTGCGCTACCAAGGCTTTGTCGACGCCGGTGTGCCGGAGTTGCTGGCGCGGATGGTGGCGGGTACCAGCCACCTGTACACCCTGCTGCCGATCATTGAGGCGGCCGACGTGACCGGCCATGAGCCAGCGCAGGTGGCCAAGGCATTCTTCGCCGTGGGCAGCGCGCTGGACCTGACCTGGTACCTGCAGGAAATCAGCAACCTGCCGGTGGAAAACAACTGGCAGGCGCTGGCCCGCGAGGCATTCCGCGACGATATCGACTTGCAGCAGCGGGCGATCACCATTTCGGTCCTGCAGATGGTCGATGCACCGGAAGACATGGATGCCCGCGTGGCGTTGTGGTCAGAGCAGCATCGGGGAATGGTGGAGCGCTGGCGCGCCATGCTCGACGACCTGCGCAATGCCACCGGCACTGACTATGCGATGTACGCGGTGGCCAACCGCGAGCTGGTCGACCTGGCCATGAGCGGGCAGGCAGCGGTGGTGCCGTCCTGAGCCTTCTGGTGAGGTAAAACAAAGCCCCGGCAGTGATGCCGGGGCTTTTTTTGTATGCCTGGGCTGGCCCTTTCGCGGGTGAACCCGCTCCTACACAGATTGGTGGTGGACACACGTCGGGGGTTGGACACAGCCCGCCGTGTAGGAGCGGGTTCACCCGCGAAGAGGCCGGCCCTGCTGGCCAATTTCCACCCGCAGTTCACTGTCGCTGCCGCCACCGTATTCGCGGGTAAACCCGCTCCTACAGGGGGCGGGGCCGTTACTTGAACCGTCTCTCCACGCCTTTTTCCACCAGGATCTTGGCGGAAATCTCTTCCACCGAAAAATGCGTGGAATTGATATTGGGGATGTTCTCCCTGCGGAACAGGCTTTCCACTTCACGCACTTCGAATTCGCACTGGGCAAAGCTGGAATAGCGGCTGTTGGGCTTGCGTTCGTGGCGGATGGCGGTGAGGCGGTCGGGGTCGATGGTCAGGCCGAACAGCTTGTTGTGGTGCTTTTTCAGCACCGCCGGCAGCTGCAGGCGCTCCATGTCGTCCTCGGTCAGCGGGTAATTGGCGGCACGTATGCCGAACTGCATGGCCATGTACAGGCAGGTTGGGGTTTTGCCGCAACGCGACACGCCAACCAGAATCAGGTCGGCTTTGTCGTAGTAGTGGGTGCGTGCACCATCGTCGTTATCCAGGGCGAAATTCACCGCCTCGATGCGTTCCATGTAGTTGGAATTGCCACCAATCGAGTGGGATTTGCCCACGGAATACGACGAATGGGCGATTAATTCCTGCTCAAGTGGGGATAAAAACGAAGAAAAGATGTCGATCATGAAGCCGTTCGACGTCGCCAGGATCTCGCGGATGTCCTGGTTGACAATGGTGTCGAAGATGATCGGGCGGACCCCATCCCGCTCGGCCGCAGCGTTGATTTGCTGGACCATGGCCCGCGCTTTGTCCGGCGAATCGATGTAAGGACGGGTGAATTTGTTGAAGGGAATGCTCTCAAATTGCGCGAGCAAACTCTGGCCCAGGGTTTCGGCAGTGATACCCGTGCCGTCGGAGATGAAGAACGCGGTTCGTTTCATTTGCGATCTGGGCCTTAAGCTGATGACGATTCTTGGATATGATAAGTTCGGTTTGCCGAATGCGGCTGTCGACATTCTGCCACATTTGCAGCGCCTATTTTCCAGGTACAGGCCACAAACGCCCGGCCAAGTCATAGATGACAGGCGGGCGCCTTTTGAGCTTTTCCAACACAGTTAGTGGAGAGATCACCTTGGTAGAGTACGTAGTTTCCCTCGATAAGCTCGGCGTCCATGATGTGGAGCATGTGGGGGGCAAGAACGCATCCCTGGGCGAGATGATCAGTAACCTCGCCGGTGCCGGCGTGTCGGTGCCGGGCGGCTTTGCCACTACGGCTCAGGCGTACCGTGACTTTCTCGAGCAGAGTGGGCTGAACGACCGCATTCACGCCGCGCTCGACGCGCTGGACGTTGACGACATCAATGCCCTGACCAAAACCGGCGCGCAGATTCGCCAGTGGGTCATGGAAGCCGAATTCCCGCCACGCCTGGATTCGGAAATCCGTACGGCCTTCGCCGAAATGGCCGCCGGCAACGACAACATGGCCGTTGCCGTGCGTTCTTCCGCCACTGCCGAAGACTTGCCGGACGCCTCCTTCGCCGGCCAACAGGAAACCTTCCTCAACATCCGTGGCGTCGACAACGTGATCCGCGCGGCCAAGGAAGTGTTCGCCTCGCTGTTCAACGACCGTGCCATCGCCTACCGCGTGCACCAGGGCTTCGACCACAAGCTGGTGGCTCTGTCTGCCGGCGTGCAGCGCATGGTCCGCTCGGAAACCGGCACAGCCGGGGTGATGTTCACCCTCGACACCGAGTCGGGCTTCCGCGACGTGGTGTTCATCACCGGCGCCTACGGCCTGGGCGAAACCGTGGTGCAGGGGGCGGTCAACCCTGACGAATTCTACGTGCACAAGAACACCCTGCAGGCCGGCCGCCCGGCCATCCTGCGCCGTAACCTGGGCAGCAAGGCGATCAAGATGGTCTATGGCGAAGAAGCCAAGGCCGGCCGTTCGGTCAAGACCGTCGAAGTCGACCGCGCCGAGCGCGCACGCTTCTGCCTGACCGATGCCGAGGTCAGCGAGCTGGCCAAGCAGGCCATGATCATCGAGCAGCACTACCAGCGCCCGATGGACATCGAGTGGGCCAAGGACGGTGACGACGGCAAGTTGTACATCGTCCAGGCCCGCCCGGAAACGGTGAAGAGCCGTTCCAGCGCCAACGTCATGGAACGCTACCTGCTCAAAGAGAAAGGCACCGTGCTGGTCGAAGGCCGTGCCATTGGCCAGCGTATCGGCGCCGGCAAGGTTCGCGTCATCAACGACGTATCGGAAATGGACAAGGTCCAGCCGGGTGACGTGCTGGTCTCCGACATGACCGACCCGGACTGGGAACCGGTGATGAAGCGCGCCAGTGCCATCGTCACCAACCGCGGTGGCCGAACCTGCCACGCAGCGATCATCGCCCGTGAGCTGGGTATCCCGGCGGTTGTCGGTTGCGGCAACGCTACCCAGATCCTGAAAGACGGCCAGGGCGTGACCGTTTCCTGTGCCGAAGGCGATACCGGCTTTATCTTTGAAGGTGAGCTGGGCTTCGACATCAAGCAGAACTCGGTCGATGCCATGCCGGAACTGCCGTTCAAGATCATGATGAACGTCGGCAACCCGGACCGCGCCTTCGACTTCGCCCAGCTGCCCAACGCCGGTGTCGGTCTGGCACGCCTGGAGTTCATCATCAACCGCATGATCGGCGTGCACCCCAAGGCGCTGCTGAACTATGCGGGCCTGCCTGCCGACCTGAAAGACAGCGTCGACAAGCGCATTGCCGGCTACAACGACCCGGTTGGCTTCTATGTCGAGAAGCTGGTCGAGGGTATCAGCACCCTGGCGGCGGCCTTCTACCCGAAAAAGGTCATCGTGCGTCTGTCGGACTTCAAGTCCAACGAGTACGCCAACCTGATCGGCGGCAAGCTGTACGAGCCAGAAGAAGAAAACCCGATGCTGGGCTTCCGCGGTGCGTCGCGCTACATCAGCGAATCGTTCCGTGACTGCTTCGAGCTCGAGTGCCGTGCACTGAAGCGTGTCCGCAACGAGATGGGCCTGACCAACGTCGAGATCATGGTGCCGTTCGTACGCACCTTGGGCGAAGCCAGCCAGGTCGTCGACCTGCTCGCCGAAAACGGCCTGGCCCGCGGCGACAACGGCCTGCGCGTGATCATGATGTGCGAGCTGCCATCCAACGCCATCCTCGCTGAAGAGTTCCTGGAATACTTCGACGGCTTCTCGATCGGCTCCAACGACCTGACCCAGTTGACCCTGGGCCTGGACCGTGACTCGGGCATCATTGCCCACCTGTTCGACGAGCGTAACCCTGCGGTGAAGAAGCTGCTGGCCAACGCCATTGCCGCGTGCAACAAGGCTGGCAAGTACATCGGCATCTGCGGCCAGGGCCCATCGGACCACCCGGACCTGGCCAAGTGGCTGATGGAACAGGGCATCGAAAGCGTGTCGCTGAACCCGGACTCGGTACTCGAAACCTGGTTCTTCCTGGCCGAAGGCCAAGGCGCGGCCTGATGCAGTAAAACGCGGGGGGACGTCTGGCGTCCTCCTGCCTGGTTTTTTCCAGGGCGAGCTCCAGCAATGGACCCCGCCCTTTTTTGTGCACCAAGCAACCTTATGCAAAGCAGCAGCACTCTATTCCCCGTGGCCCTGCTCAGTGCCGAGCGCCGCGGCGATCTCAGCGAAGACGTGTATCGGATCAAGGCCGGTAACGGCCCGGACCCCAGCGTCGAGCTCGCCATCACCCGTCTGGGGCTGGCCGACCAGGTTCAGGCCCAAGGCGTACCGGTCATTCTCCTGCACGGTAGTTTTTCCAATCGGCGCTTCTGGTATTCGCCCAAAGGGGTTGGCCTGGGTGCCTACCTTGCGCGTGCCGGTTTCGATGTCTGGATCCCGGAAATGCGAGGCCATGGCTTGTCGCCGCGCAACCTTGCCTGGAAACACAACAGTGTTGCTGCCTACGCCCGTGATGACCTGCCGCTGATCAACGCCTTCGTGCGCGAGCAATCGGGCCAGGCGCCGCACTGGGTGGGCCATTCGCTGGGTGGTACGACATTGGCGGCAGCACTGGGTGGCGGCTTCCTGGAGCCTGGGCAAGTCGCCAGTGTGGCCTTGTTCGGTACCCAGATCAGCCGTGTCTATTGGCCATTAAAAGTGCCGCCGCTGGCTTGGGGCGCGAAGCTGGTGCTCAAGCGTTGGGGACAGATATCCGGGCCGCGCTTCAAGCGTGGGCCTGAAGACGAGCCGATAGGCCTCGCCCTGGAGAGCATGCGCTGGCACGGCCTGTTCGGGCGCTTTGGCGATAAGCAGAACGATTGGTGGGCAGGGCTGGCTGAAGTGGATGTACCGCTGCTGGCAGTGGCCGGTGCAGGGGACTTCCAGGATCCGGTGTGGGCCTGTCGCAAGCTGTTCGAGCAGTTGGGCGGCGAGCGCAAGCAGTTCCTGCGGCTGGGTCGTGAAGAAGGTTTCGAGGCCTTTGGGCATGTCGACATGCTGGTGAGCAAGGCCGCGCAGGTGCAGGTGTGGCCGCTGGTGGAGCGCTGGCTGCGCAACCCGCTGCTGCCGGTGCATGCGTCCACTGTCGTTGCCGACCCTGTGCCTGCCAGTTGAGTTTGCTGTACCTGTCATGGCCTCTTCGCGGGTGAACCCGCGCCTACACAGATTGGTGGTGGACGCACATCGGGGGTTGGACACAGGCCGTCGTGTAGGAGCGGGTTTACCCGCGAAAGGGCCGGGCCTGCTGGCCAATTTCCACCGGCCGTTCACCGTTGCCGCCGCCACCGTATTCGCGGGTAAACCCGCTCCTACACCTGGATAACGGCGCGTTCCTGTGCAGGAACGGGTCACGCGTGGAAGGGCCGAGACAGGATGAGTACAAATGACTGCCCGGTCCCGGATGACTGCGACAGCCTCCAAGGTGTAGCCTTGGCCGATACCCGCTTTCGTTGTGACTGACAGGAGTTTCCCATGCAGCATTACGTAACGCCCGACCTGTGTGACGCCTACCCGGACCGGGTACAAGTGCTGGAACCGATGTTCAGCAATTTCGGTGGCCGCGATTCGTTCGGTGGCCAGATCGTTACCATCAAGTGTTTCGAGGACAATTCGCTGGTCAAGGAACAGGTCGAACTCGACGGCAAGGGCAAAGTGCTGGTGGTCGATGGCGGGGGGTCGCTGCGCCGTGCGCTGCTCGGCGACATGCTCGCCGAAAAAGCCGCAAAAAACGGTTGGGAAGGCTTGGTGATCTACGGCTGTGTGCGTGATGTCGACGTGCTGATCCAGACCGACGTTGGCGTGCAGGCCCTGGCCAGCCACCCAATGAAGACTGACAAGCGCGGTATTGGCGATCTCAACGTGGTGGTGACCTTCGCCGGGGTCACCTTCCGCCCGGGTGAGTATGTATATGCCGACAACAATGGCGTGCTGGTCTCGCCGAGCCCGCTGAAAATGCCGGAGTAATGCGCCGCACGCGCTGATGGAGCTTTGATGTTCGAGGAAGACAACGCGCAGTGGGGGCTGGTGCATGCCCTGGTGCTCGATGGCAAAGGCGGCGCGCGCTCGATTGCCCGTACCGAACTGGACGACCTGCAGTTGCAACCGGAGCAGAGCCTGTGGCTGCACTGGGACCGCAGCCATCCGCAAACCCGTTCCTGGCTGCTGCACGACAGCGGCCTGAGCGAGTTCGCCTGCGAGCTGCTGCTGGAAGAAAACACCCGGCCGCGCCTGCTGCCCATGGCGGACGAACAGCTGTTGCTGTTCCTGCGGGGGGTCAACCTCAACCCGGGTGCCGAGCCCGAAGACATGGTTTCGGTACGCATCTTCGCCGAGGCGAAGCGGGTCATCTCGCTGCGCCTGCGGCCGTTGCGCGCCAGCGATGAAATTCTCCAGTTGCTGGAGCAGGGCAGGGGACCGAAATCGGCCTCGGAACTGTTGTTGTTGATGGGTGAGTTGCTGACCGAGAAGGTCCAGGGCCTGGTCAGCGACCTGGCCGAGCTCGTCGACCTGGAGGAAGAAAAGGTCGAATCCGACGAGCGGTATGCCCCGGAGCAGGGCAGCCTGCAGCAGATTCGCCGCCGTGCCGCTGGCTTGCGCCGCTTTCTCGCCCCGCAACGGGAAATCTACGCGCAGTTGTCGCGCAGCAAATGGAGCTGGTTCGCCAATGCCGACGCCGATTACTGGAATGAACTCAACAACAGCCTGATCCGCTACCTCGAAGAGCTGGAACTGGCCCGCGAACGCGCTGCGCTGGTGCTGGAAAGCGAGGACCGGCGGCGCAGCGAGCGGATGAACCGCACCATGTACCGCTTTGGCATCATCACCTGCATCTTCCTGCCCATGAGCTTTGTCACCGGGCTGCTGGGCATCAATGTCGGCGGCATCCCCGGGGCGGAAAACCCTTTGGGCTTCCTGTTCGCCTGCATCGTTGTGCTGGGGTTGGCTGTGGGGCAGTGGTGGCTGTTCCGGCGGTTGCGGTGGGTATAGCGGTGCAATTTGAAACCTTCGTGCCAACAGGATGTGTGACCCGTTGCCCGGCCGTCTCGTCTCTTGCTGACACTGCGCGAGGTGCCCATGCACGATCCGTTTGAAGAATCCCTGCGCGACCTGCTCAAGGCGTCACCCTCCGGCAATGACCGGGACGACCGGGACGACGCCGCTTGCCTGGGTCGCGTGCTGAAAACCGCCAACCGCCAGGTTGGCGCGGGTGATCTGTTCAGCCTGCTTGGCCGTTGGAGCCAGGCGCTGCTGATTGCCGTGAACAATGGCTCGGCGCATGTTGCGCCGGTGCGTCGACACTCTTCCCGCAACGCTGCCCCCGGCAGCAAAGCAGATAAGGCCGATTGAATATGGAACTCGATCTCTGGACCCAGAGCCTGGTCACCGCGATGACTGCCCTTTGGACCAAGGTAGCGAACTTCATCCCCAACCTGTTCGGCGCGCTGGTCGTGGTGCTGCTCGGTTTCGTGGTGGCCAAGCTGCTCGACACGCTGCTGTCCAAACTGTTGGCCAAATTTGGCCTGGACCGCCTGATGGCCGGTACCGGCCTCACCAAAATGCTCGGTCGGGGCGGCATCCAGGTGCCAATCTCGACCCTGATCGGCAAGATCGTCTATTGGTTCGTGCTGCTCATCTTCCTGGTCTCGGCCGCCGAATCGCTGGGCCTGGAGCGGGTTTCGGCAACCCTCGACATGCTCGCCCTGTACTTGCCCAAAGTGTTCGGCGCGGCCCTGGTGCTGCTGGCCGGCGTGCTGCTGGCGCAGGTGGCCAACGGCCTGGTGCGTGGCGCTGCCGAAGGTATCGGCCTGGAATACTCGGCAGGCCTGGGGCGTATCACCCAAGGCCTTGTGATCATCATCAGCATCTCGGTGGCCATCAGCCAGCTGGAAGTGAAAACCGACCTGCTGAACCACGTCATCGTTATCGGGCTGATTACCGTTGGTCTGGCCGTTGCCTTGGCCATGGGCCTTGGCAGTCGCGAAATTGCCGGGCAGATCCTGGCCGGCATCTACGTGCGCGAGCTATACCAAGTGGGCCAGCAGGTGCGGATTGGAGAGGTCGAAGGGCATATCGAGGAGATCGGTACGGTGAAGACGACGCTGTTGACCGATGATGGCGAACTGGTGTCGCTGTCTAACCGCGAGCTGCTTGAACAGCGCGTCAATAGCCGCTAACCGCACAAAAGCTGTTAATGTATGCCGCCGCGAAATTCGACCCACGGGGTCGCGCGGCGACATTGACCTGACTGTCGGCCAGATCCGTTTTGAATAAAGTTCATTCGCCGCCCATGCGCTATGACCCCCGCGAGCTCACAGACGAAGAGTTGGTGGCGCGTTCGCATGAGGAGCTGTACCACGTTACCCGCGCCTATGAAGAGCTCATGCGGCGCTACCAACGGACCCTGTTCAACGTCTGTGCGCGTTATCTGGGGAACGACCGTGACGCGGACGATGTCTGTCAGGAAGTGATGCTGAAAGTGCTGTACGGGCTGAAAAACTTCGAGGGTAAGTCGAAGTTCAAGACCTGGCTCTACAGCATCACCTACAACGAGTGCATTACCCAGTACCGCAAGGAGCGTCGCAAGCGTCGGTTGATGGATGCCTTGAGTCTGGACCCTGTTGAAGAGGCGTCCGAGGACAAGGCTCCAAAGCCGGAAGAAAAAGGCGGGCTGGACAAGTGGCTGGTGCATGTGAACCCGATTGACCGGGAAATTCTGGTGCTGCGTTTTGTCGCAGAGCTGGAGTTTCAGGAAATTGCCGACATCATGCACATGGGCCTGAGCGCGACGAAAATGCGTTACAAGCGCGCGCTAGACAAGCTTCGGGAGAAATTTGCCGGCCTTGATGAAACTTAGTGGCGTGCAAATATCTCTAACGAACCGGCGAGTTCTGCTAGACTCGCCGTCGAGTTGTCCCTCTTGTTTGTGGTGGGACTGCTTAACTATCACCAGATGGGGATTTAACGGATGAAATTGAAAAACACCTTGGGCTTGGCCATTGGTTCGCTTGTAGCCGCCACTTCGATTGGCGCTATGGCACAAGGTCAAGGCGCCGTCGAGACTGAAATCTTCTACAAGAAAGAATTCTTCGACAGCCAGCGCGACTTCAAGAACGACGGCAACCTGTTCGGCGGCTCGATCGGTTACTTCCTGACCGACGACGTTGAGCTGCGTCTGGGCTACGACGAAGTGCACAACGCTCGTGGCGAAGACGGCAAGAACATCAAGGGCTCGAACACCGCCCTGGACGCCGTTTACCACTTCAACAACCCGTACGACGCCATCCGTCCGTACGTTTCCGCTGGTTTCTCGCACCAGTCGCTGGGCCAGACCGGCCGTGGCGGTCGTGACCACTCCACCTTCGCCAACGTTGGCGCTGGCGCCAAGTGGTACATCACCGACATGTTCTATGCCCGTGCCGGCGTAGAAGCTCAGTACAACATCGACCAGGGCGACACCGAGTGGGCCCCGAGCGTTGGTGTTGGCCTGAACTTCGGCGGTAGCCCGAAGCAAGCTGAAGCTGCTCCTGCTCCAGTTGCTGAAGTCTGCTCCGACTCCGACAACGACGGCGTGTGCGACAACGTCGACAAGTGCCCAGACACCCCGGCCAACGTTACCGTTGACGCCGACGGCTGCCCGGCTGTTGCCGAAGTCGTTCGCGTTGAGCTGGACGTCAAGTTCGACTTCGACAAGTCGGTCGTCAAGCCTAACAGCTACGGCGACATCAAAAACCTGGCTGACTTCATGAAGCAGTACCCACAAACCACCACCGTGGTTGAAGGTCACACTGACTCCGTGGGTCCAGACGCTTACAACCAGAAGCTGTCCGAGCGTCGTGCCAACGCTGTCAAGCAAGTGCTGACCCAGCAGTACGGCGTAGAATCCAGCCGTGTTGACTCGGTTGGCTACGGCGAAACCCGTCCGGTTGCTGACAACGCCACCGAAGAAGGCCGTGCTGTCAACCGTCGCGTTGAAGCTCAGGTAGAAGCCCAGGCCAAGTAATTGGTTTGAAGCTTCATGAAAAACCCGGCCTCGGCCGGGTTTTTCTTTGCCTGGGGTTTAACCGGCCTCGAAGGCTGTTCCTGCTGTTAGCCTGCGATTGCGATCCGCCCCACAGCCTGTTGCTCTCCCACCACCTCTCCAATCACCAGGATTGCCGGGCTACGCAAGCCAAACGCCCGCGCAGCTTCCATCATTCCCTGCACATCGCTTCTGCACTCCCGCTGCTGCGGCAACGAGGCATTTTCGATCATCGCCACCGGCATTCCCGGCGCCATGCCCCCTGCCAGCAATCCTTGGCGCACCTGTTCCAGCCGCGCCACCCCCATGTAGACCACCAGCGTTGTCCCGCCCTGAGCCAAGGCCGCCCAGTTCAGCTCGCTATCGTCCTGGGTGTGCGCCGTCACCAGCGTCACCCCTCGGCTCACGCCCCGTGAAGTCAGGGGGATCCCGCACTGCGTGGCCCCGGCAAGGCCGGCAGTGATGCCATTGATCACCTCCACTTCGATGCCATGGCCCTGCAGCCACAGTGCCTCCTCACCGCCACGGCCGAAGATGCAAGGGTCGCCGCCCTTGAGCCGCACCACGCAACGGCCCTGTCGCGCGTGGCGCAGCATCAGGCGCTGAATGAACGCTTGCGGTGTAGAGCGGCAGCCGCCGCGCTTGCCCACGGTCATTACCCGGGCCTGCGGGCAATGCTCGAGCACTGCCGGGTTGACGAGGTCGTCGACCATGACCACGGCGGCTTGCTGCAACGCACGCACTGCCTTGAGGGTGAGCAGTTCAGGGTCACCAGGGCCGGCACCGACCAGCCATACTTTTGCATTCATCAGGGTTTCCTCATCGGCAAGGCGCGTTCAGCCCTTGAGCAGGGTGAACAGCAGTATCAGATTGATCAGCAATGACATCAGCGCCAGGGTGCGCCACACCTTCAGCGGCTCGCGCTCCAGCAGCGGCCGGGGTCGGCTGGGCAGTTCCTGGCGGTCGCCGCGCTCGAGCAGCAGCAACCAGTGTTCGGCGGTTTCGAAGCGCTGCGCCGGGTCGCTCGCCACGGCCTGCAGCAGGTTGTGCTGCAGCCATTCCGGCAGGTCGGGTCGGTAGCGCGCGGCGTTGACCGGCTGGCCGAAGCGCGGGCGCTGAAAGGCCTCTACCTCGCCGTACGGGTAGTGTCCGGTCAGCAGGTGGTACAGGGTCACGCCCACTGCATACAAGTCCTGACGCGGGCTGGGCGGGTGGCCTTCGAATGCTTCCGGGGCGATGTACGAGGGTGTGCCGGGCAGCTCGTGCAGCGGGTCTTCGGACAGGCCCGGGCAATAAGCCAGGCCGAAGTCCAGCAGGCGCAGCTGGCCATCACGGCCCAGGTGCAGGTTGTCTGGCTTGATATCGCGGTGCAGCAAGTTGCGCCGATGCAGCACACCGACTGCCTGCAGCAGTTGCCGTGCGACTTCCAGCCATTGCGGCAAGGGCAGCGGGCCTTGTTCGGCCAGCAACGCCGCCAGGTTTTGGCCGGGATATTCGCGCATCACGTAGTACAGGTGCTGACGCTGACTGGCGGTGTGTAGCTCGGGGAAATGCCGGCCGGCGATGCGGCGCAGAAACCACTCTTCCAGCAACAGCCCTTGTGCCGCCCCAGGTTCCTGTTCGCGTGCCGTGGGCAGGGTCTTGAGCAGCCAAGGCTGGTTCTGGCTATCGCGCACTTTGTACAGCAAGGACTGGCGGCTGTGCGCATGCAGTGTTTCGACCTGCCAGCCGTCGATCACCTGGCCTTCGCGCAGCGGGCCGGGCACTGGCCATTGTTGCAGTTGCGCCAGGGTATCGCCCAGGTTGGCCGTGCCCAGTTGATCGACTTGCACCAGCAAGGCGCTGGCGTTGTCCTTGCTGCCGTTGAGGTGCGCACTGGCCACCAGGGTGTCGGCGGCCAGTTGCAGGTCAGTTTGCTCGCGCAGCACGGCCTGGATGTGCTGTTCGCCCAGGCTGGCCCAGACCCCGTCGCTGAGCAGCAGGAAGCATTCACCCGGTTGCAGCTCGCCTTCCTGGTAATCCACCAGCAGGTGCTGGTCCAGGCCCAATGCCCGTTTCAGTACATGCTGCATGCCCGGTTGGTCCCAGACATGGTCTTCGCTCAGGCATTGCAGCGTCCCTCCGTGCCAGCGGTACACCCGGCAGTCGCCTACATGGGCCAAGGTAAAGCGCCGGCCGCGCAACACCAGCGCGCTAAGCGTGGTCAACAACGGCTGGCCGCTGCCCTGGGCGCGCAACCAGCGGTTTTGCGCCAGCAGCAGACGGTCGAGGGCCTGGGCTACGCTCCAGGTGGCCGGCGTGGCGTAGTAATCCAGGGCCAGTGCCTGCAGGCTGGCGCGTGCCGCCAGGCCGCCGTCGGCACATTGGCTGACGCCGTCGGCCAGCGCGAACAGGTAGCCTTTGCTGGCGGCCAGTTCTGGTGCCGGCGTCACCAGGCGCAGCGCGTCCTGGTTTTCCGCGCGCGGCCCGGTGGCGCTGGCCTGGGCAAAGCTCAGTTGCAGGCTCATCGGCGTGCCTCAGACCCGCGCTGCAGTGACTGCAGCCGAGCCCCAGGTGGTGCGCCAGCGCTGTTTCACCCCGTGCAGGCCGAACCAGGCCAGCAGGCCCAGGCTGGCGAACAGCCACAGCCCCAGTTGGTAATCGCCAGTGTGCTGCTTGATGGTGCCAAGCCCGGCCGCCAGCAGGAAGCCGCCGATGCCACCGGCCATGCCGATCAGACCGGTCATTACCCCGATCTCTTGGCGGAAGCGTTGGGGCACCAGTTGGAACACGGCGCCATTGCCGGCACCCAGGCCGAGCATGGCGCTGACGAACAGCGCCAGTGCGGCCGCGGCAGAGGGCAGGTTGAAGCCGACGGCGGCAATGCAGATGGCGGCAACGCCGTACATGCCCAGCAGGGTGCGGATGCCGCCAAAACGGTCAGCCAGGGCACCGCCGAGCGGGCGCATCAGGCTGCCGGCGAACACGCAAGCGGCGGTGTAGTAGCCGGCGGTGACCGGGCTCAGGCCGTACTGGTCACTGAAGTAGCCGGGCAGGGCACTGGCCAGGCCGATGAAGCCGCCGAAGGTAACGCTGTAGAAAAACATGAACCACCAGCTGTCACGGTCGCCCAGTGCCTTGAGGTAGTCGGCCATGGCTTTCGGCTTGGGCCGTTGCGGGGCATTGCGCGCCAACAGGGCGAACACCACCAGCGCCAGTGACAGCGGGATCAGCGCAAAGCCGAACACATTGTTCCAGCCAAAGCCCGCTGCCAGTGCCGGTGCCAGCAAGGCCGCGAACACCGTGCCGGAGTTGCCGGCGCCGGCGATGCCCATGGCCTTGCCCTGGTGCTGTGGCGGGTACCACTGCGAGGCCAGCGGCAGCGAGACGGCGAAGGACGCACCGGCAAAGCCCAGGAACACGCCGAGCAGCAGGGCCTGTTCGTAGCTGTGTACGCCAAGGTACCAGGCTGCGGCGAGGGCGACGATGACCACCACCTGGCCGATCAGGCCAGCCGTCTTGGGCGACAGGCGGTCGACCAGAACGCCCATGGCAAAGCGCAGGATTGCCCCGGCCAGGATCGGCGTGGCCACCATCAGGCCCCGCTGTTGTGCGCTCAGTTGCAGGTCGGCAGCAATCTGCACCGCCAGCGGGCCCAGCAGGTACCAGACCATGAAGCTGAGGTCGAAATACAGAAATGCGGCGAACAGCGTGGGCACATGCCCGGATTTCCAGAAGCTGGTACTCATCGAACACCTCACTCGGTAGTACAACGGAACGAAAAAAACGCCGCTACCCGCTCCACGGGCGTGGAGGGGAGAGCGACGTCTTTGTCGGGATTCAAGTGGGGTAACCGCCGTTGGCTACCGGTGAGATTTGTTGAGCAAGAGATGGGCCAACTTCTGGTGGGGCTGGCTTGAGATTTTCAGCGCATCAGCCGAGCATCTCATGCATGGCAATGATCTGTTCGGCCACCTGGATCAGCTTCTGCTGCCGGCTCATGGCCTGGCGACGCATCAGGGTGTAGGCCTGCTCTTCGTTGCAGTCCTTCATCTTCATCAGCAAACCCTTGGCCTGCTCGATGCGCTTGCGTTCGGCCAATTGCTGGTCGCGCGCCAGCAGCTGCGCCTTCAGTGCCTGGTCGCTTTCGAAGCGGGCCATGGCCACGTCCAGGATCGGCTGCAGCCGCGCAGCATGGATGCCTTCGACGATATAGGCACTGACCCCTGCCTGGATCGCCTGACGCATCATCCCGGGGTCGTGCTCGTCGGTGAACAACACGATGGGCCGCGGCTGGTCACGGCTGACCAGCACTACCTGTTCCATTACATCGCGGTCTGGCGAGTCGGTGTCGATCAGCACCACGTCCGGGCGCACCGTTTCGACGCAGGCGGGCAGGTCGATGGTCAGGTCTGGGGCTTCGATGATCTCGAAGCCGGCCTCACTCAACGCCGCCCTGAGGCGACCGAGCTTGCTCTGGGTGTCGTCGATCAGCAGGATGCGCAACATGTTCGTCCCCCTCACGCGCCGACGCGGGCATCGGGCAAGTCGCCCAAGGCATGCAAGCTGAAACTGCGGGCATAGCCGAAGGGGTCGCTGCCGTCCCATCGGGAGCCATCGATCAGCAGGCTGCTGCGCATCGGTTGGCCCGGGCAAGCGATGCCCAGGGTCTGTGCGGCCTCGCTGTACAACTGCAGTTGCTGGACTTGCCGGGCCACGCCGAGGTAGTCGGGGTCTTCGCGCAGCAGGCCCCAGCGGCGGAACTGGGTCATGAACCACATACCGTCGGACAGGTAGGGCAGGTTGGCCCGGCCTTGGTCGAACAGGCGCAGCGCGTGTGGGTCTTGCCACTGGTTGCCCAGGCCATCCTCATAATGGCCGAGCAGGCGGGGGGCTATGCTGTCCAGCGGGGTGTCCAGATAGGCACTTGCGCTGAGCAGTTGCGCGGTGCTGCGGCGGTTTTCCGGGCTTTGTTCGATGAACCGGCTGGCGGTGAGGATCGCCTTGATCAACGCGCGGGCGCTGTTGGGGTATTGCTCGGCAAAGACGCGCGCGCAGGCCAGGACCTTTTCCGGGTGATCCGGCCAGATCGACTGGCTGGTGGCCAGGGTGAAGCCTTGGCCTTTGGCCACCGCGTCGGCGGCCCAGGGCTCACCAACGCAGAAGCCGTCAATGCGCCCGGCCTGGAGGTGTGCAGCCATCTGCGCCGGTGGCACCACGACGCTATCGACGTCGCGCAGCGGGTGGATGCCCTGGCTGGCCAGCCAGTAATACAACCACATGGCGTGGGTGCCGGTGGGGAAGGTCTGGGCGAACGTCAGGCGTGCGCCATGCTGGTGCACCAGGCGCGCCAGTGCCTCAGGGTTGGTCACGCCTTTGCGCTGCAAGGCAGGGGACAGGTTGATCGCCTGGGCGTTCTGGTTCAGCCCCATGAGCACGGCCATGTCGCTGGCAGGTACGCCGCCAATGCCCAGGTGCACGGCGTAGACCAGGCCATACAGGCAATGCGCGGCGTCCAGTTCGCCGCTGACCAGCTTGTCGCGCAGCCCGGCCCACGAGCCCTGGCGCTTGAGGTTGAGGGTAAGGCCGTGCTGCTGAGCGAAGCCCTGGGTGGCGGCGACCACGACCGAGGCGCAGTCGGTCAGGGCCATGTAGCCGATGTTCAGGCTGGTTTTTTCCGGCGCGTCGCTGCCGTTGACCCAGGCCAGGGGCGTTGCTCGGGGTACAGTGTTCACAAGAGTCCTCGCCCTTACTGATAAGGCTGTGGGCTGAACAGGTGCAACCGATGTGCCAAGCGCTCCACGATTTGCTGTCCTGCCAGCCCCGCGCTGGCTATAATCGCCCCCTCACTCACCCTGAGCCTTGCCCGCCCATGTATACCCTGGCCCGCCAGCTGCTGTTCAAGCTTTCCCCGGAAACTTCCCACGACCTGTCCCTGGACCTGATCGGCGCCGGTGGCCGTATGGGCCTCAACGGCATGCTGTGCAAGCAACCGGCGTCATTGCCGGTTTCGGTCATGGGCTTGAACTTCGCCAACCCGGTGGGGCTGGCAGCTGGCCTGGACAAGAACGGCGCGGCCATCGACGGCTTCGCCCAGCTGGGCTTCGGCTTTGTCGAAATCGGCACTGTCACCCCGCGTCCGCAGCCAGGCAACCCCAAGCCACGGTTGTTCCGCCTGCCGGAAGCCACGGCCATCATCAACCGCATGGGCTTCAACAACCTGGGCGTTGATCACCTGCTCGACCGCGTACGCGCCTCGCGCTACAAGGGGGTGCTGGGCATCAACATCGGCAAGAACTTCGATACCCCGGTCGAACGTGCCGTCGATGACTACCTGATCTGCCTGGACAAGGTCTACACCGCCGCCAGCTACATCACGGTCAATGTCAGCTCGCCCAACACCCCGGGCCTGCGCAGCCTGCAGTTCGGCGACTCGCTCAAGCAGTTGCTCGATGCCCTGGCCGAGCGACGCGAGCAACTGGCCGGTACACATGGCAAGCGCGTGCCCCTGGCAATCAAGATCGCACCGGACATGAGCGACGAAGAAACGGCGCTGGTGGCCGCCGCGCTGATGGCGTCGGGTATGGATGCGGTGATCGCCACCAACACCACGCTGGGGCGTGAAGGTGTCGAAGCACTGCCGTACGGTGGTGAGGCGGGCGGCCTGTCGGGCGCACCGGTGCGGGAGAAGAGCACCCACATCGTCAAGGTGCTGGCAGGTGAGCTGGGCGGCAAGTTGCCGATCATTGCCGCCGGTGGCATTACCGAAGGCCGCCATGCTGCCGAGAAGATCGCGGCCGGGGCGAGCCTGGTGCAGATTTACTCGGGCTTCATCTACAAAGGGCCGGCGCTGATTCGCGAAGCGGTGGATGCTATCGCGGCAATGCCGCGGTGACCTGATGGGCCGATTCGCGGGCCAGCCCGCTCTTGCAGGGATAGTGTGGGTACAGCTGATGAGGTTTGCCAAGGCATAAAAAAGGGCCCCTTCGAGGGGCCCCTGGGCCTTAGCCCGCCGCCCGGATGGGGCGTGCATGGTAAATCGAATTCAGTGTCCTCGTTCAGCCAACGGCGTGATTTTCGTTGAGTCTATGGATGCCAGCGGTGCCAGTCATTCCGTCCCAGTTATCACCGCGACCTTCACGCCAGCCGTTGATCCAGGCTTGGCGAACAGAAGGAAGATTGAAGGGGCAAAGTTCGCGGGATTTGCCGGTGACCCCGTATTGGTAGCCACGTGAATATGCTCTTTCCAACGGATCACGCTTAAGTCTTCTCATAGGGTGTTGCCCTCACTTGTTGACTGTAATGTCCCGTCGGCCTCTCCGAGGCCGGGCAGAGTCGTTCTGCCGGTTTGCGCTCGCTGCCGGCGTGGCGAGCTGAAAGTGCCGCCTCGTTGCGAAGCGGCCTGAGACCAGTTCTATCGAATGCGAGTCACGGTGGGAATGATCGATTTGTCATAAGCACGTAACCTTTCCAAGGGTGAGGGGATAAGTAAATAAATGCGACTCAACCTTGTTTGGTGTTTAGCCCCGCAATGATCGGGGTTTGCCGTTCTTTGACGTCATTTCGCCAGCGTTGTTTGCGGATGACAGAAATAATTTGAAATGCGACGAAGGGTCACATTGGCCCGCAGATCGCCAGAATTACGCGTACTGCCTGATGATCTAAGCTGTCTTTGCCACTGGGCCAAGCACAGATCGGTCAGGCGGCCCGGCTTTTCTGCAGCACGTTGTGTATCGCAGAGGGCCACCCGCACGCCTGCTGGAAAGGTGTACGGGCAAACATCGCGGGGCGATGCGTCGCCCCGTCAGTCAAATAGCCCAAGGCGCTGGAATACTCATGTCGGACCGTTTCGAACTTTACCTCACCTGTCCCAAAGGCCTTGAAAGCCTGCTCGCCGAAGAGGCCAAGGGCCTCGGCCTTGACGAGGTGCGCGAGCACACCTCGGCCATTCGCGGCGCCGCCGACATGGAAACTGCTTACCGCCTGTGTGTCTGGTCACGTCTGGCCAACCGCGTATTGCTGGTGCTCAAGCGCTTCTCGATGAAGAACGCCGACGACCTTTACGACGGCGTGCACGCGGTCGACTGGGCTGACCACCTGGCAGCCGACGGCACCCTGGCTGTGGAGTTCAGCGGCCATGGCTCAGGCATCGACAATACTCACTTCGGTGCGCTGAAGGTCAAGGATGCGATCGTCGACAAGCTGCGTAACCGCGAAGGCCTGCGCCCGTCTGTGGAAAAGATCGACCCTGACGTGCGTGTGCACCTGCGCCTGGACCGTGGCGAGGCCATTTTGTCCCTCGACCTGTCCGGGCACAGCCTGCACCAGCGTGGCTACCGCCTGCAGCAAGGCGCCGCGCCGCTGAAGGAAAACCTGGCGGCAGCGGTGCTGATCCGTGCTGGCTGGCCGCGTATTGCTGCCGAAGGTGGTGCGCTGGCCGACCCGATGTGCGGTGTGGGTACCTTCCTGGTCGAGGCCGCGATGATCGCCGCCGATATCGCCCCCAACCTCAAGCGCGAACGCTGGGGCTTCAGTGCCTGGCTCGGCCATGTGCCGGCGCTGTGGCGCAAGGTGCATGACGAAGCGCAGGCGCGCGCGCAGGCCGGCCTGGCCAAGCCACCGCTGTGGATCCGTGGCTACGAGGCTGACCCGCGGCTGATCCAGCCGGGCCGCAACAACGTCGAGCGTGCTGGCTTGGGCGACTGGGTGAAGATCTACCAAGGCGAAGTCAGTACCTTCGAGCCACGCCCAGACCAGAACCAGAAAGGCCTGGTCATCAGCAACCCGCCCTACGGTGAGCGTCTGGGTGACGAAGCCAGCCTGCTGTACCTCTACCAGAATCTGGGCGAGCGCCTGCGCCAGGCCTGCATGGGCTGGGAAGCAGCGGTATTCACTGGTGCGCCGCAACTGGGCAAGCGCATGGGCATTCGTAGCCACAAGCAGTACGCGTTCTGGAACGGCGCATTGCCATGCAAGCTGCTGCTGTTCAAGGTGCAGCCTGACCAGTTCGTCACCGGTGAACGCCGCGAAGCGCAGCCTGAAGGCACCGAAGCCCGTCAGCAGGTGCCGCAGGCCAGCGAGCCCGCGCGGCTGTCGGAAGGGGCGCAGATGTTTGCCAACCGCCTGCAGAAGAACCTCAAGCAACTGGGCAAGTGGGCCCGTCGCGAGCAGATCGACTGCTACCGCTTGTACGATGCCGACATGCCTGAATATGCCCTGGCGGTCGACCTGTACCAGGACTGGGTACACGTGCAGGAATACGCCGCGCCACGTTCGGTCGACCCGGACAAGGCTCAGGCGCGTCTGCTCGATGCACTGGCGGCCATCCCGCAGGCGTTGGGCATTTCGCCGCAGCGTGTAGTGCTCAAACGTCGCGAGCGGCAAAGCGGCACGCGCCAGTACGAACGTCAGGCTACCGAGGGCCGCTTCCAGGAAGTGAATGAAGGTGGCGTCAAGCTGCTGGTCAACCTCACCGACTACCTGGATACCGGGCTGTTCCTCGACCACCGCCCGATGCGTATGCGCATCCAGCGTGAGGCTGCCGGCAAGCGCTTCCTCAACCTGTTCTGCTACACCGCCACGGCCACCGTGCACGCGGCCAAGGGCGGTGCGCGCAGCACCACCAGCGTCGACCTGTCGAAAACCTACCTGGACTGGGCGCGGCGTAACCTGGCACTCAATGGCTATTCCGAGCGCAACCGCCTGGAGCAAAGCGATGTAATGGCTTGGCTGGAAGGCAACCGTGACAGCTACGACCTGATCTTCATCGACCCGCCAACCTTCTCCAACTCCAAGCGCATGGAAGGTGTATTCGACGTGCAGCGTGACCATGTTCAGCTGTTGGACCTGGCCATGGCCCGTCTGGCGCCGGGTGGTGTGCTGTATTTCTCCAACAACTTCCGCAAGTTCCAGCTGGACGAGCACCTGATGGCGCGTTACGTGGTGGAAGAAATCAGCGCGCAGACCCTGGACCCGGACTTCGCCCGTAATAACCGTATCCATCGCGCCTGGCGTTTGCAGCTTCGTTGAGGCGACGAGGTACATTGCACGGCTAATGGCCAATGGCTATAACTGAGGGCAGGGCAAGATAATCCGCAGGACGCTGACGTGACGAGATGGGTGTATGTCAAAGTGTGGCGTGCGTGCGCGGTTGCTTGGCTTGTGCACAGAGAGGGCGTCCGCCTGGGCGATGGCGCTGATTGCACTGGTGGCGGGCGGCTTGTTGACCGCCGCCTTGGCATTTGCCGCGCACACCTTCTACAAACAGCAGCTGCGCCAGCGCTTTGAGCTGCTGGCCAGTGAGCGCGCCAGCCGTATTGCCGAGCGCTTTGACGAACAGCAGCAGCGCCTGGATGGGCTGCGGCGGTTCTTCAGTTTTTCCAGCGAGATCACCCCGCGCGAATTCGACGGCTATGCCCGACCACTGCTGCAACGCACCCTGGCCTATGCCTGGGCGCCGCGCGTCGAGGCTGCGCAACGCGCCGAATTCGAGCGCCTGGCCAGTGCCCATACCGGCCCAGGCTACGTGATCCGGGACAAGGACGCGCAAGGCCAGTGGCGCCCGGCGTCGCAGCGCGACCATTACTTCCCGGTACTCTATACCCAATCGGGCGAACTGCCCGGGTTGCCCTACGGCCTGGACCTCGCTGGCCGAAGCGAGCCTCAGGCGGCCTTGGCGCGGGCGTTGGGGCCAGGCAGCATGGCGGTGTCCGAGCCATTGGCCCTGTTCGATACCCACTCGGCAGAGCGCGGCCTGTTGATGGTCGCGCCGGTATTTTCCGATGCCGACCCCCGCGGTGCTGCAGCGGGTTATGTGGTGGCCTTGCTGAGCATGCGCGAGCTGGTCAGCGACGGTCGGCCGGTAGCGACTGATGACAACCTTGTCGTGCGCATCACGGACCCGTCTGGGTTACAAGGCCCCGTCGTGATGTTCGATTCGCAAAATCAGGTCGCGCCCTTGGCCTTGGCCAGCAATCAGTTGTTGCGCCTGGCCGATCACTATTTCCAGCTGAGCATTCAGCCGAGCCAGGCGTTCGTCCAGGCGAACCGCTCCTCGGCAGTGCTGGCGGTCGGTTTGTTGGGTGGACTGTTGAGCCTGTTGCTCAGCGTGCTGCTCTACAGCCTGTTGAGCCAGCGTCAGCGCGCCCTGGCCTTGGTCGCTCAGCGTACGGCCGAGTTGCAGGTCAGCGAGCAGTCGTTGCGTGGCACCCACAACCAACTGCGCAGTGTGCTGGATGCCGCGACCCAGGTGGCGATCATCGCCACCAACCTCAAGGGGGTGGTCAGCACGTTCAACGCCGGTGCCGAACGCATGCTCGGTTACGCGGCCAGCGAAGCGATCGGCCGCTTGCGCCTTGAAGACCTGGTGCTGCCGGAGGAGCTGAACCTGCGTGCCCAGGCCTTGACCCTGCGTTTTGGCCGCGCCATTGCTGGCGGCCAGGCGATGTTCGCTGAAACGGTGCAAGAGCACGGTGCCGAGCCTGGCGAGTGGACCTTGCTACGGGCCGATGGCAGCCAGCTGGTCGCCAACATGCTGGTGACTGCCATGCTCGACGAACAGGGGTTGTGGGTTGGCTACCTGGCCATCTGCATTGACGTGACCGAGCGGCGCCGGGTGCATGAGGCGTTGGCAGCGCGTGACCGGTTGCTGGAAAAGCTCAGTGCCGAGGTGCCGGGCGGTATCTACCAATATCGCCTGGATGCCAACGGCCATTCGTGTTTTCCATATGCCAGCATGGGCCTGTATGACATCTATGAGGTCGACCTGATGCAGTTGCGTGAGGATGCCTCGGGGGTGTTCGAACGTATCCACCCCGATGACCTGGAGCGCGTGCGCCGCTCGGTGCGCTATTCGGCCGAACACCTGTCACCCTGGCGCGAGGAGTATCGGGTCTGCCTGCCCCGGGCCGGACTGCGCTGGGTGCGTGGCGAGGCGACCCCGGAAGTGGGCGAGCAGGGCTGCACCCTGTGGCATGGCTACCTGACTGACATCTCCGACCTGAAGGGCGTGGAGGAAGAGTTGCGGGCGCTGTCGGTCACCGACTCGCTGACCGGTATCCATAATCGTCGCTACTTCCAGGAGCGGCTCAAGATCGAACTGGAACGGGCCCAGCGCGATGGCTTGGCGCTGGCGGTGATCATGCTCGACATCGATCACTTCAAGCGCATCAACGACCGCTTCGGCCATGCCGTCGGCGACCGGGTGCTGCGTAGCCTGTGCCAGCGCATCGGTCAGCGTTTACGGCGTACCGATGTGTTCTGCCGCTTGGGCGGGGAAGAGTTCATGGTGCTTTGCCCGGGCAGCGATGTCGATCAGGCGCGGTTGCTGGCGCTGGAGTTGTGGCAAGGGGTGCGCAATGTGCCGGTGGAAGGCGTGGGCCAGGTGACTGCAAGCTTTGGGGTGGCAGGTTGGCGGTCGGGCGAAGGCGCTGATGCCTTGCTGTTGCGCGCCGACGCCGGCGTGTATGCGGCCAAACAGGCCGGGCGGGACCGGGTGGAGGGGGAGTCGGCCTAAGCGCTGTCGGTTGCCGGTACCGAGCCTTTCGCGGCGAAAACCGCTCCTACAGGTTGCACAGGTTTGGCAAGCCGTGCTCACCCCTGTAGGAGCGGGTTCTCCCGCGAAAAGGCCAATACAGGCTAACCAATCAATTAGCTGCTGTACTGCCAGCCAGCTTCGGCTGGCGATACAGGTCAAGCAACACCTGATCCAGCACCTGCGAGGCACCCCACGGTTTAGGGTCGTTGAGAATAGCCGCCACCGCCCAGGTATGGCCGTTGCTGTCGCGGCTGAAGCCGGCAATCGCCCGCACAGTATTCAGTGTGCCGGTCTTGATGTGCCCTTCACCGGTCATCGCGGTGCGCTTGAGACGCTTGCGCATCGTGCCGTCCATGCCCACCAGCGGCATCGAGCTCATGAATTCGGCAGCGTAAGGGCTCTTCCAGGCGGCTTTCAGCATCTCGGCCATTTCTCGGGTACTGACCCGTTCGGCACGCGACAGGCCAGAGCCGTTTTCCATCACCAGATGCGGCGCAGTAATACCTTTTTTCGCCAGCCATTGGCGTACCACGCGCTGAGCAGCACGGGCGTCGTCACCATCGGCATCGGTGCGGAACTGCGCGCCAAGGCTCAGGAACAGCTGCTGGGCCATGGTGTTGTTGCTGTACTTGTTGATGTCGCGGATCACTTCCACCAGGTCTGGCGAGAAGGCGCGGGCCAACAGGCGAGCACTCTTGGGCACATTCTCGATGCGGTCGCCACCCTGGATGTTGCCACCCAGTTCGTTCCAGATTGCGCGCACGGCACCGGCGGCGTAGGTGGAATGGTCGAGCAGCGACAGGTAGGTTTGCGAGTTGCAGCCGTCACCCAGTTGGCCGCTGACCGTGACACTGATGCCGTCGGCCTGGGGCACCGGGTTGTAGCGCACATCACCGGTGCATTTCTTCGAGGCTACCGGCTTGACCTGGTTGTCGATACGGATATTGGCAATCGGCGGCTCGACTGCGACGGTGACCTTGCCACCATCATTGCGCGCCACGAAGCGCAGGGCCTTGAGGTTGACCAGCAGCGAGTCGGGCTTGACCAGGAACGGCTTGTTTTCATCACCGCCGTCGTCGTTGAACTGCGGCAGGTTGGGTTGCACGAAGTGGCTGCGGTCCAGCACCAGGTCACCGGTGACGGTGCGCACGCCATTGGCGCGCAGGTCACGCATCAGCAGCCACAGCTTTTCCATGTTCAGTTTGGGGTCACCGCCACCCTTAAGGTACAGGTTACCGTTAAGCACGCCGTTGCTCAGAGTGCCGTCGGTGTAGAACTCGGTTTTCCACTGGAAGGTCGGGCCAAGCAGTTCGAGGGCAGCGTAGGTCGTGACCAGTTTCATGGTCGAGGCCGGGTTCACCGACACATCGGCATTGAACACGGTCGGGGTGCCGGGGCCATCCAGCGGCAGCATCACCAGCGACAGCGCTGTGTCCTGCAGCTTGTTGGCCTTGAGCGCCTGCTGCACTTTGGCAGGCAGGGTGGTATTGACGGCGGCGTGGCTGGGCAAGGCAAGTGGCAACAGCAGGCCGGCAAGAACGAGGGGACGAAGCGTTTTGATCATAGTGAGTGAATACCCTGCGGCGAGGGAAAAGGGCTTTGGGGCTGTAAGAGATGATGGCCCCATGACGTAAACACTACGCATTATGCCCCAAGCGCAGCCACGATGCGTCACGTTCGACGGAAAAGCATCGCCAATAAAAAGGCCACCCGAATGGGGTGGCCTTTTCAGCAATCAACCTTTCAGCCCGAAGCTGACAAGTATCACTCAGCCTTGTTGATAGGCTTTTCCGGGTACCAGGCATCCAGCAGCGGGCTGACTTCGATCTTGGTCAGTTCGCTGCGGCCTTTGAGCCAGGCTTCAACGGCAGCGCGCTGTTCTTCGCTGACCGAGCCGCGTTTGACCGAGCACACCAGGCCGAAATCGTCACCGCCTACATAATCCAGGCCGTTGGCGTCCATGGCTTCTTCCAGGAACGCGTCGAGGAAAGCATCGATTGCCTGGTCATCCAGATCTTCCTTGAATTCCAGGTTCAGCTCGAAGCCCAATTCCTGAAACTCGTCGACACACAGCTTCTTGCGCAGACGACGGGAGCGGTTTGTGGCCATGAAACAATCCTCTTAGGTAATAACGCCGCGCAGTCTACCAGTTAACACGTCTGGTTGCCTGCCTGAGTATCTCTGCTTGTGGCCAATTCCTTGGCCAGGGCACGTTCCACTCGGCACATATGCCGTGCCAGTGCCTGGCGCCGCAGGCGCACCTGGGCAGTGGGCAAGCCGTTGGCCTCGAGGGCTTCACAGGCCGCCATCAGGTCAGGGGCTTCCAGCATGCGTGCGGCGCTGAGCACCTTATGGGCCTGCTCGGCAATGGCGCCGCTGTCGTGTTGCGGGTGAAGCGCCATCAGGCTGGCCAGATCGGCCTGAAGGCTCTGGTGCAGGGCCTCCAGGAAGCGCTGACGATCGACCGGGTCAGGCCCGACCACGGCGGCCAGGCCGTCCAGCTGGTACAGCTTGCGGCGGGGGCGTTGCTGGCGGCGCGGGCGAATGCCAGCCAGGCGCTGGCTGAGGGTGCTCAGGCTGATGGGCTTGAGCAGGCAGTCGTCCATGCCGGCGGTCAGGCACTTGCGGCGTACTTCCGGCTGTGCGTTGGCGGTATAGCCGAGGATGGTGCAGGGGGGGCGCTTGCCATGGCGTTCTTCGGCGCGCACGGCAGTCGCCAGCTGGTAACCGTTCATGTGCGGCATGTTGCAGTCGAGTACCAGCACATCGAAGTCGCCTTCTCGCCAGGTCGCCAGGCCTTCCCGCCCATCGCGGGCGCTGGCGTGCTCCAGGCCCAGGTAGCCAAGCTGTTGCGCCATCAGTTGCAGGTTGGCCGGGTGATCATCGATGACCAGCACGTTCAGCCGTGGGTCGGGCACGTCGAGCTGCTCGGGCAGTGGTTTCGGCTGCTCTGCACCATCCACCCGTTGCAGCGGCATCTTCAGGCGCACCTGGGTACCGACATCCTCCAGGCTCTTCATGGACAGGCTGCCGCCCATCATTTCGCACAAGTTGCGGCAGATGGCCAGGCCCAGCCCGGTACCTGCGCGGGCGCCCTGGCTGTGCGGGTTGGCCTGGATGAACGGGTTGAACAGGCGCTGCAGGTCGTCGGGGTGGATGCCGATGCCACTGTCGCGCACCTCCAGCTCCAGTACGGCGGGTGTACTGGTACCGTCATCCAGCAGGCTGACGCAGATGCGCACCTGACCATGCTCGGTGAACTTGATGGCATTGCTCACCAGGTTGGACAGCACCTGCTTGAAGCGCAGCGGGTCAAGCAGGACATGGCAGCGTGCGGCCGGGGCGATCTGCACCTCCAGGGCCAGGCCTTTTTGCCGCGCCTGGCCATCGAAAATGCGCGCCACCGATTCGACCAGCGCCGCCAGGTCGACCACCTCCGGGGCCAGGGACAAGTGCCCGGACTCGATGCGCACGATGTCGAGAATGTCACCGATCAGGCCTAGCAGGTCTTTGGCCGAATGGTGTGCCAGTTCCAGCGCGCTGCGGTCCACCCGGCCCTGGTCGGCGCGCTTGACCGCCAGCTCCAGCATGCCGATGACGGCGTTCATCGGGGTGCGGATTTCGTGGCTGATGGTCGCCAGGAACGTGCTCTTGGCGCGGTTGGCATCGTCGGCCTGCTGCTTGGCCTGGCGCAGCTCCATGACCAGTTGGCGGCGTTCGCTGATGTCGATCCAGCCGCCGATGATCCCCTGTACCTCACCCAGGGAGTCGCGGTACGGCAAGATCCAGTGGTAGATAGTCAATTCCCGGCCCTTGATCCGTAGTGGGCGGTCCTTGATCAGCGGCGACCCCGCCGCCATGACTTTCTGGTAATCAGCCTGGATCTGCCGAGCCTGCTCGGAATCGGCAAACAGGCTGTCGTTGAGTTTTCTGCCAATCACCTGATCAGAGCGGGCCTGCACGGCCTCAAGGTAGCTGTAGTTGCAACTTTTCAGGCAACCCTCGCGGTCGCGCACATACATGGGGTGGGGCGTACCGTTGAGCAGGGCGCGCATGAATGCCAACTGGTCGTTCAGCGCGCGTTCGGCGCGCTGGCGCTGGCGAATCTGCAGGCGCAGGCGGGCATTCCAGAGCAGGGCCAGCAACAGGAGCACGACCGTGGCCAGCACCACCTGCAGAGCAAGGCGGCTGTAGCCTTTGGTGTTGTCATCCTCATGCCTGCCAAAGCCGCGCCAGCGGTTGTTGATTACCCCCAGCTCCTCGGGTGAGATACTCAGCAAAGCCTTATCGAGGATAGACAATAGCGCCGGTGACGGAGCAGTAGTGGCCATGGCGAAGTTGGCGGGTTCGCTGCCGACCGAGGTGCGGATGACCAGTTCGGGGTTGCTGGCCAAGGCGTGGTTGGCGTCGATCAGGGTGGTGATCACCGCATCGACGGCCCCGCTGTTGAGCAACGCCATGGAGTAGAACGCGCTTTCGGTCTCGACCCAGCTTATCTTTGGGTAGTCCCGGGACAGCATGGCGTTCATGGTGCTGTCCCGGGTAATGGCGATGCGATGCCCCTGCAACTGCTCCAGTGAACTCAGTGTGTTGTTGTCCTTGTGGTTGACCAGCACATAGGCGCTTTCGAGGTAGGGGCGGCTGATTTGCAGGTCGTCCCCTGCTTCCCCGGCGCTGGCCAGTGCGGCGATGACATCGGCCCGGCCATCCTTGAGGCGGGCGACCATGTCGGCAATGCCACTGGCGCGCTGCACTTCGAAACGCAACCCGGTGCGCAGGCGAATGAGTTCCAGCAGGTCGGCGGTGATGCCTCGGAAATGCCCCGAATCATCGAAATAGGACAGTGGTGCAGCCGCGTCATCGGCTGCCACGCGCATCACGGGATGCTTCTGCAGCCACTGCTGCTCGGCCGCGCTCAATTGCAGTTGGCGATCGCTCAGCAACAGGTCGCTGCCGGCGCTCCAGCGTTTGAAGATACTGGAGCGTATGGCCGGGCTTTGCCTGTCCAGGATGGTGTTCACCAGGTCCAGCAGCACGGTATCTTGCTGACGCAAGGCAAAACCGAAGCCGATGGCCTCGTGTTTGCCGAAGTTGGCCATGCGCAGGCGGGGCAGATGACCACGGTTGAGCTGGTAGTGCGTGGAGATGGTGTCGCCGAGGAACACGTCGGCCTGGCCGAATGCGACAGCATTCAGTGCTTGGCTGGAAGAACCAAAGGCCAGCAGCTCGGCCTTGGGGTAGGCGGTGAGTACTTCCTGTCTGGGCAAATAGTGGTAGAGCATACCCAGGCGCATGCCGGCCAGGTCCATGTCCAGCGCCCGTTTTTCGTCTTCACGCGTTACCAGTACAGGTTGATCGACGGCATAGGGCCGCGACAGTGCCAGGCCGTCACTGGCCGCTTCGTAGCCATTGGCGCTGCCCAGCAGGTCAATATCCCCGTGCCTGAGCGCCTCTACCGCCGCCTGCCGGCTGGAGAAACGCAGCACCCTCACTGGCAACTGCAAGGCCTTGCCGATCAGGCTTGCATACTCGGCGGTCAGGCCCTGGTAGTCGTTGCCGCCAGCGGTAATGTCGAACGGCGGATAGTCGGGGGCCGACGTTCCCAGTACCAGTTCCTGCTGGCCTTCGAGCCATTGCCGTTGTTCGGGCGTGAGCACGGGCTGGACGGGGCGGGCCGATGAGCGCGCCAGTAACGTAAAAGACGCGGCTTCACGATGGCCAGCCTGTGTCGCGCCGCTGAGCAGCAGAACGAGCAGCAGGCAGTTGATAGCTCGGGCCATGACCATAATCAGACCAGCGCGTTGCGCTTGGCCATCTCGATCAGATCGACCAGCGTATTGACTTGCAGTTTGTGCATGAGGCGCTTCTTGTAGGTGCTGACAGTCTTGCTGCTGAGAAACATGCCCTTGGCAATTTCCTTGTTGCTGCGGCCTTGGGCGAAAAGTTGAAGCACCATCAGTTCGCGGTCATTTACCTGGCGGAAAAGTTGCAGGTCACTGTCGGTCGTCTGGTTGTTTTTTATTGCCTGGCTGGGGAAGTAGTTATAACCGGCCAGTACAGCCTTGATTGCACTGAGCAGTTCGCTCAGGTCTTCCTGCTTGCAAACATAACCCGCCGCGCCCGAGTGCATGCAACGTACGGCAAACAATGCCGGGGACTGTGCAGTCAGCACCAGAACCTTCAAGGGCAGGGCCATGCTCTGAAAGCGGGCCAGCACCTCCAGGCCGTCTAGCTTGGGGATGCTGATGTCGAGAATGACCAGGTCGGGGTTGCTCTCGCGGATCATCTGCATGGCGTCTACGCCGTTGTCCGACTCGCCGACAATCTTGTAGTTCTGGTTTTCCAGCAGCATACGGACGGCCAGGCGAATCACCGGATGGTCGTCAACGATAAATATGGAATGCATGTTCAACTTCCCTGCGGTCGATTGAGGGTGACAGTGGGCACCTTATCGCAGTTGGAAGTCGTCAGGCGTGCGAGGAATGGCTGTTAGGCTTATATGGGAAACGGCTTACAAGATAAAGCAAAATGGGCTACGGAATAGGTGTACTTAACTCGCTGTCAAAGCAATTTTGGTAACTTTTCATTGGTTTCTATTCGTGCCGTTTAGTGTAGTTACCTCGGTGTAGGAAGTTTCCTGCAAGCGTGGTGCAGCGCCTGGCCGAGCCCGCGCTGCACCGACGCGTTTCAGGTCGGGCTGGAGCGCCCGGTCATCTCCCGGGCCATTTCGCTGGCATAGCTGTCGGTCATGCCGGCGATGAAGTCGATCATGCGCAGGAAGGCGCTGTGCAACGAGGCATGCGGGTCTGGCGCATTGTTGCCGATCAGGTCCAGCACCCTGCGACTCTTGAACGATGGCGTCCGTCCACCGTGCTGCTCGAGGGCCGCACCGCAGAACGTGTTCAGCAGAATCTCCAGGGTGGTGTAGGCGCCGATTTCGTGCAGGGTCTTGCGCTTGTCCTGGAAGATTTTGTTGCGCGCCATGTCCTTGGCTTGCAGTACACAGCGTTTGGCCGGGCCATGCATGTGTTCCACCAGGTCGCCCGCCAGTTGCCCGGCCAGCAACGCCTGCTGCTGCTCGACGAAGGCGTGGGCGGCGGCGTTGGTCAGGTGTTCGATGGCCTTGCCGCGCAGGATGGCCAGTTTGCGCCGACGAGAATCGCGTGGGCCGAGCTGGCGGTAGGTTTCTGGCAGGTCTTCGCCGACCAGGTCAAGCAACAGTGCTTCGACTTCTGCGTATTGCAGCAGCTCCATTTCCAGGCCGTCTTCCAGGTCGATCAGCGCGTAGCAGATGTCATCGGCAGCCTCCATCAGATACACCAGTGGGTGGCGCGCCCAGCGTTGGTGTTCCAGCTGCGGCAGGCCGAGCTTGCGGGCGATCTGTTCGAGCAGGGGCAGCTCGCTCTGATAGCTGCCGAACTTGTGCTTCTTGTAGCCCAGGGCGTCGGCATGGCGGGCGCTCCAGGGGTACTTGAGGTAAGTGCCGAGGGTGGCATAGGTCAGTCGGGTCCCCCCATCGAACTGGTGGTATTCCAGTTGGGTGAGCACGCGAAAGCCCTGGGCATTGCCTTCGAAGTTGAGAAAGTCGGCCCGTTCGTCATCGCTCATGTCGTCCAGCCAGCCACGCCCGGCGGCCTGCTGGAACCAGTGGCGAATGGCGTCTTCGCCGGAGTGGCCGAATGGCGGGTTGCCGATGTCGTGGGCCAGGCAGGCTGACTGCACAATCATCCCCAGGTCACTGGGGGCGCACCAGTCCGGCAGGTTGTCGCGCAGGGTCTCGCCGACGCGCATCCCCAGCGATCGGCCGACGCAGCTGACTTCCAGCGAATGAGTCAGGCGCGTATGGATATGGTCGTTGCTCGACACCGGGTGCACCTGGGTCTTGCGGCCAAGGCGGCGGAAGGCACCGGAAAAAATGATGCGGTCATGGTCTTTGTGGAAGGGGCTGCGCCCGAGTTCATCGGCGCTGTACAGGGCTTTGCCCAGCCGTTCGCGGGTAAGCAAGGTGTGCCAGTCCAAGGCGCGGTCTCCTGTCGATCGAAGGCAGCAGCATACCCTGCAGGAAGCGCCTTGTGCTGCGAAGAAAAGGCCGGCCCTTTGATGCATTTGTATCGATCGTACGGGCCTCTTCGCAACACAAGGCTGCTTCTGCCGGGGCGAGCGTCAGGGGCGGCGGCCGCCTTGCAGGTAGAGGCGTACCAGCGGCAGCAGGGTGCTGCCCAACCGTACCAGGCGCGTCAGGTTGCCGCTGCGTACGCCCTTGCCGGTGAGAAAGCCCAGCGCCACCACAGCGCCGATGCCCCACAGTGGCGCATGCTTGATACCCAGGCCTTCATGTAGCGAGCTGCCCATGCCGCGCACGCGGCGCAGCGGTTCAAGCAACTGACCGGACTCATGACGGATTTCCTGGCGGTGCATCTCCATGCGCAGGCGCAGCAGCGCCTTGCGCAGTTCGCGCGGGTTACGCGTGTTTGGCAGTTCTGGCAGGCTCATGGCAACAGGCGCTCCCTGTCCTTGGCAAGTTCGTCGAGGGTGGCGCCGAAGGGCGATGATTCGTCGAACACCGCCGCCTTCAGGCGCACGCCGCAGTACAGGGCGGCAATGCCATAGAACACGCACAGGCCAATGATACCGGCCAGTCGATAGCTGTCCCACAGCAGCACCAGCAGCAGCCCGGACAGTGCGGTCAGCAGCAGCAGGGCGAACACCAGCGCCAGGCCGGCGAACAGCAGCAGGCTCAAGGTACGGCCCTTCTGCTCCTGCAACTCGATACCGAACAGTTCGATGTGACTGTGCAGCAGCCCCAGCATGGCCGCGCCCAGGCGCTTGCCCGAAGCGCTGGTGCCGTTGGCGTCATTCTCCATGGGTTCCCCTTAGCGCCGGTTGGCCAGCAGACCGATCAACAGGCCGACGCCGGCCGCGATGCCGATTGCCCGCCACGGGTTTTCCTGCACGTACTGCTCGGCGCTGCCAAGCGCTGCCTGACCGCGTTCACGCACCGAGTCCTGGGTCAGTTGCAGGGTTTCGCGGGCCTGGGCCAGGCGCTCGTGAATCTGCTCGCGCAGTTCGTCGGCCTGGTCGCCGGCCAGGTTGGCGGTGTCGGCCAGCAGCTTCTCGGTGTCGCGCACCAAGGCCTGGAAGTCAGCCATCAATATCTCTTGTGCATTCTTTGCCGATTTGCTGGCCATGGGTCTCTCCCTGTCGATGAGTGTTGGTAGTTCGAGTGACAGCACGCATGGAAGGTTCAAGTGCGGCTGCTGGTATGGGCCTTGCTAAGTTTTTGCCACGTTGCGGAGCGCCTGTAACCGGTTTTGCGCCGATTCAGGGCGCCCGCGCAGCGGATACCGATAAACCTTAACCCAATCCACGACAAACCCAAGAAAAAACCACGCAGGCTTCACCCCGCTCACCTGAACAGGGTAGGGGCTGGCACCGATTCGGTGCAGGGATGCAGGTTCTTGAACTGTCCTGGTGCCTTTTTCAGCAGGTCTGCCTATTTCATGGAAAACATGCACAGCGCTATGGACTCTCTCGTCCACGGTTCCAACACCCTGTTCATTCTCATGGGCGCCATTCTGGTGCTGGCCATGCATGCCGGCTTCGCGTTCCTTGAAGTGGGCACGGTGCGCCACAAGAACCAGGTCAACGCCTTGTCGAAGATCCTCAGTGACTTTGCCATCTCGGCGCTGGTCTACTTCTTTATAGGCTACTGGATCGCCTACGGGGTCAACTTCTTCCAGCCGGCGACAACGCTGGCTGTCGACCATGGCTATGCGCTGGTCAAGTGCTTCTTCCTGCTGACCTTCGCGGCGGCGATTCCGGCGATCATCTCCGGGGGCATTGCCGAGCGGGCGCGGTTCGTGCCGCAGTTGTGCGCCACGGCGTTGATCGTGGCGTTCGTCTATCCGTTCTTCGAGGGCGTGGTGTGGAACGGCAACCTGGGCGTGCAGGCTTGGCTGCAGGCACGCTTCGGCGCACCGTTCCACGACTTTGCCGGGTCTGTGGTGGTACACGCCATGGGGGGCTGGCTGGCGCTGGCGGCGGTGCTGCTGCTGGGGGCGCGCCGTGGGCGCTACCGCGAGGGCCGATTGGTGGCGTTTGCGCCGTCGAGCATTCCCTTTCTGGCGTTGGGCTCGTGGATCCTCATCATCGGCTGGTTTGGCTTCAACGTCATGAGTGCCCAGACCTTGCAGGGCGTCAGCGGCCTGGTGGCGATCAACTCGCTGATGGCCATGGTGGGTGGCACCCTGTCGGCGTTGCTGGCCGGGCGCAACGACCCGGGTTTTCTGCATAACGGCCCGCTGGCCGGGCTGGTGGCGATTTGCGCAGGTTCCGATCTGATGCACCCGGTGGGTGCGCTCGCTACCGGCCTGGTGGCCGGCGCTCTGTTTGTCTGGACCTTCACCGCCGCGCAAAATCGCTGGAAAATCGACGACGTCCTGGGTGTGTGGCCGTTGCATGGCCTGTGTGGCGTGTGGGGTGGCATCGCCTGTGGCGTGTTCGGCCAGGTGGCGCTGGGCGGCATGGGCGGTGTCAGCCTGGTCAGCCAGCTGCTGGGCAGCCTGATGGGCGTGCTGGTGGCCTTGGCCGGTGGCTTTGCCGTGTACGGAGCCATTCGTGCGTTGCATGGCCTGCGCTTGAGCCATGAGCAGGAGTTCCAGGGCGCGGACCTGTCGCTGCACCGGATCGGTGCTACCAGCCAGGATTGAGTCTGGTCAGGTGCAGGGTAGGCGTGGCGCGCCTAGAATAGGCTTCTGTGTATGCCAACCCGGGACCTGCCACATGCTGCCTGAATGTCAACTGTTCGGCACCCTCGGCTGCCACCTCTGCGAAGTGGCCGAGGCTGTGTTGATGCCTCTCGTCGATCATGGCCTGCTGGTAGAGCTGGTCGATATCGCCGAGAGCGAGCTTTTGTTCGAACGTTATGGCCTGATCATTCCGGTGTTGCGGCGCTGTGACAACGGCGCCGAGTTGCACTGGCCGTTCGATACCGAACAAGTGGTGGCCTTCCTTGGGCAATGATGGCTGCAGAGGAGTGGCAACCCTGCTCCATGTTCTGTGAAGCGAGCTGATGATCCGGTGGAGGCGCACCGTCGCCGGTAACCTTCTCCATCATCGGAATAGCTCGCCATGTTCATCACTCCACATTTCACCTTTGATGAAATGACCGTTTCCCAGCTCGCCGCCCGCGAAGGGTTCGATAATGCACCGCCCCTCGAAGCCAGGGCCAACCTGCAATTACTGTGTGGTGCGCTGGAACAGGTACGTGCATTGTTCGACGCGCCCATCATCATCAGCAGTGGGTACCGCAGTGAAAGGGTCAATCGGTTGATCGGTGGCGCCTCCGATAGCCAGCACGTGCAAGGGCTGGCGGCGGACTTCACGGTGATCGAGTTCAGCCCGCGCGAGACCGTCCGGCGAATCAGCGAAAGTGCGCTGCCCTTCGATCAGCTGATCCTGGAATTCGATAAATGGGTGCACCTGTCGGTGACGCGCGGCACGCCGCGCAGGCAGGTGCTGACCCTGCGTAAAGGCAGCGGCTACCTGGCGGGGCTGCAATGAAGCGCATTGACGGCAGCAAGGGGATGTTCGTATGCTGTATATAAATACAGTATCGAGGTGAAGCCATGCTCAATGTCGAGCAACTCAAGTACAGCGTCAACCGCATGCCCGTGGATCGGGTGGCTGACGCCGTTCTGGAACTGCGCCTCGAAGGCCTGGTGACGGGCGACTGCACGCCGTTCGGCAAAGTCCACTTCAATACCTGCTTCGCCGAGATCGAGGCCTTGTTCCAGCGGGCCGGTTACCACCGAGGGCTGGATGTGGTGGGCTATGAGGGATTGCTCTATGCACTCTACGATCCTGGCCGCTGGGAGCCGGTGCAGGTACTGCGCTGGCTGAAGGAGCGCTGCGAGGCGATGGCCCAGGCTGGTTGAGGGGGCGGGCTTGGGCGATAATGCGCGGCCATGAACGTCTCGAGCCCAGCCATGACCACGCCTTTCGACCCCGCCCGCCAGCAAGCCAGTACGGTGTGCCTGCCACCTGGTAACTGGGTGACGGTGCTCGATTGCTTGTGTGACCATTTCAAGGCCATCGACCGCGCCCAGTGGCTTGACCGCTTTGCCCGTGGCCGGGTGCTGGATGCCAAGGGGCAGGCAGTTGCCGCCGACCTGCCTTACAAGCGTGGCATGCGTTTGCACTACTTCCGCGAAGTGCCGAACGAACGGCCGATTCCGGTGCAGGAGGTGGTGCTGCATGTGGACGAGCATCTGGTGGTGGCCGATAAGCCGCATTTCCTGCCGGTGACGCCGACCGGTGAATACGTCGAGCAGACCTTGTTGCGCCGCCTGATCCGTCGCTTGGACAATCCGCACCTGGTGCCGTTGCACCGCATCGACCGGCACACCGCTGGGCTCGTGCTGTTTTCCGCCAACCCGCACAGCCGCAGCGCCTACCAGCGGCTGTTCCCCGAGCGGCGTATCGACAAGCGTTACCAGGCCATTGCCGCTGCCATGCCGCAGCATGTATTTCCGCTGGTGCACAAAAGCCGCCTGGTGCATGGCGAGCCATTTTTCCGCATGCATGAGGTGGAGGGTGAGGCCAACAGTGAAACCCTGGCCGAGGTGCTGGAGAAGAACGGTGAGCGATGGCGCTATGGGCTATCGCCCGTGACCGGCAAGACCCATCAGTTGCGTGTGCACATGGCGGCCTTGGGGGCAGGGATCAGCAATGACCCGTTCTATCCGCAGTTGCTCAATGAAGAGGATGACTACCAGCGGCCGCTGAAACTGTTGGCGCAGAGCCTGCGTTTCGAGGACCCGCTGAGTGGCGAAGAGCGCTACTTCGAGAGCCGGTTGCGGTTGGACTGGTAACACAGCACGCGGGTTCACCTGTGAAAGGGCCGGGCCTGCTGGCCAATTTCCACCCGCCGTTCACCGTTGCTGCCGCTACCGTATTCGCGGGTAAACCCGCTCCTACACACGCATCGGTGGTTCGGCACAGGCCGTCGTAGCAGCGGGCTTGCCCGCGAACACCGGCAGACCCGGTGCCCTCCACCGCGGCGGAGGGCCAAGTCGCGAGCTTCAGCGGTTGAAGCGCTCCACCAGCGAATACTGGCTGCCCGCCGTGCTGGTCAGTTCCTCGCTCAGCAGTGCCGAGTGCTGCGCCTGTTCGGCGGTCTGGTCGGCCAGTTCGGCAATGGTGCTGATGTTGCGGCTGATCTCGTCAGCCACTGCGGTCTGCTCCTCGGTTGCAGCAGCAATCTGGGTGGCCATGTCGGTGATATTGGCTACCGCTTCGCTGATGCCTACCAACGCCTCATCGGCCTGCATTACCCGGTCGACGCCTTCCTGTGCCTGGCGGTGGCCGGTTTCCATGGTCAGCACTGCGTTACTGGCGGTCTGTTGCAGCTTGGCGATCAGGCCGTGGATCTGCCCGGTGGATTCGGCGGTGCGCTGGGCCAACTGACGCACTTCATCAGCCACCACGGCAAAACCACGGCCCATTTCACCGGCGCGCGCTGCTTCAATGGCTGCGTTCAGTGCCAGCAGGTTGGTCTGGTCGGCGATGCCCTTGATCACGTCGACCACGCCACCAATCTCGTCGCTGTCCTTGGCCAGTTGCGTAACCGTCTGGCCGGTCTCGCCCACTGCCGCCGACAGGCGCTCGATGGCTTCGCGGGTTTCTCCGGCAATCTGCCGGCCCTGGCTGGTCAGGCGGTTGGCCTCCTGGGTGGCATCGGCGGTGCGCTGCACATGGTTGGCCACTTCCTGAGTGGTGGCGGCCATCTGGTTTACCGCAGCGGCGACTTGCTCGGTCTCCACCCGCTGGCGCTCCAGCCCCGTAGAGCTCTTGTGCGCCAAGGCATCGGACTGGCGTGCCTGGTCGCTCAGGTGTTCGGCACTGTCTTGTAGGCGGGTCAGGCAGGTTTTCATGCGTGCGTCCTGGCTGAGCATGGCCATTTCCAGGCGCGCCTGCACGCCACGGCTGTCGGTGTACATCTGCGCGATCAGGGGGTCGGAAGTGGTTTGCTCGGCCAGGCGCAGCAGGCGCTTGAGGCCGCGCTGCTGCCAGCTCAGGCCGAGCAGGCCCAGTGGTACCGAAAGCCCAGCGGCCAAGGCAAAGCCCCAGGAATGACCCAGCCAGTTGCCGATCAGGAAGCCCACCTGGCTGATCAGGATGAACGGTAGCCAGTCCTGCAGCACTGGCAGCCACTTGTCGCGGCGCGGTACCGGTGGCTTGCCCTGGTTGATGCGCTGATACAGGGCCTCGGCACGGCGGATCTGCTCGGCTGTGGGCTTGACCCGCACCGACTCGAAGCCGACAACCTGGTTGTTATCGAAGATGGGTGTGACATAGGCGTTGACCCAGTAATGGTCACCGGACTTGCAGCGGTTCTTGACGATGCCCATCCACGGCTGGCCCTGCTTGAGGGTCTGCCACATATGGGCAAACACGGCAGGCGGTACGTCGGGGTGACGCACCAGGTTGTGCGGTGCGCCAGTCAGCTCCTCGCGGGTGAATCCACTGATTTCGATAAAGGCATCGTTGCAGTAGGTGATCACACCCTTGGCGTTGGTAGTGGAGATCAACCGCTGCTGGGCAGGGAAAGTCCGTTCTCTCTGGGTAATCGGCTGGTTGTTACGCATGGTTGATAGTCCGCAGGGCTTTCGACAGGTATCGGCAAGCCGCTGGTTTTATTGAATGGATATTTGGTTCATTGATTGCACTCAATGACGGGTAAGTCAGATGATGACCGAATGGATGGCCAAGGGCCAGTGCTGACGCGGGGGACTTGGAAGCGTAAGGCTTTGGGGCATAGGCGCGTATTAGACCGAGCGCCGCCTGCGCAGCGCTCGGTCTCGAGAACGGAACAAATCTACGGCCAGACGCTCCGTCTCAACCGGCGATCATCTGGCGCAACACATAGTGCAGAATCCCCCCGGCCTTGAAGTACTCCACCTCGTTCAGGGTATCAATCCGGCATAGCACCTCGATCTGTTCCTGCTGGCCATCCTCGCGGGTAATGCGCAAGGGCAGGCTCATGCCGGGGCGAATATGTGCGCCGTCCAGCCCCAGTACATCGATCTGTTCCTTGCCGGTCAGCCCCAGCTGTTTGCGGTTGTGCCCGGCCTTGAATTGCAGCGGCAACACGCCCATGCCCACCAGATTGGAGCGGTGAATACGCTCGAAGCTTTCTGCCAGCACGGCCTTGACCCCCAGCAGGTTGGTACCCTTGGCTGCCCAGTCGCGGCTCGAGCCGGTACCGTACTCCTGGCCGGCAATCACCAGCAGCGGGGTGCCCTCCTGCTGGTAACGCATGGCCGCGTCGTAGATCGACAGCTTCTCGCCAGTGGGCACATGCAAGGTGTTGCCGCCTTCTTCACCTGCCAGCATTTCGTTGCGGATACGGATGTTGGCGAAGGTGCCGCGCATCATCACTTCGTGGTTGCCACGCCGCGAACCGTAGGAGTTGAAGTCGCGAGGCTCCACACCCTGTTCCCGCAGATAGCGCCCGGCCGGGCTGTCGGTCTTGATGTTGCCCGCGGGGGAAATGTGGTCGGTGGTCACTGAGTCGCCCAGCAGCGCAAGCACCCGTGCGCCGTGAATATTGGCGATCTGTGGCGGTGGCCCGCCGATGCCGTCGAAGAACGGTGGGTGCTGGATGTAGGTGGAGTCAGCCTGCCACTCGTAAGTGGCGGCCTGTGGCACCTCAATGGCCTGCCATTGCGCATCACCGGCGAACACTTCGGCGTATTCCTTATGGAACATCGCCGTATCGACCTTGGCCACAGCCTCGGCAATTTCCTGCTGGGTCGGCCAGATATCACGCAGGTAGACCGGTTGGCCGTCCTTGCCTGAGCCTAGCGGGTCGCGCGTCAGGTCCAGGCGCATGCTGCCGGCCAGGGCGTAGGCCACCACCAGCGGGGGCGATGCCAGCCAGTTGGTCTTGACCAGTGGGTGCACGCGGCCCTCGAAGTTGCGGTTGCCCGATAGCACCGAGGCCACGGTGAGGTCGGCGCTGCCAATGGCTTTTTCGATCGCCTCGTCCAGCGGGCCGGAGTTGCCGATGCAGGTGGTGCAGCCATAGCCGACCAGATCAAAACCCAGTTGGTCGAGGTAAGGCGTGAGCCCGGCTGCCTTGAAGTAGTCGGTGACGACTTTGGAGCCCGGCGCCAGCGAGCTCTTGACCCAAGGTTTGCGTTGCAGGCCTTTCTCCAGTGCTTTTTTTGCCACCAGCCCGGCAGCCATCATCACGCTGGGGTTGGACGTGTTGGTACATGAGGTGATCGCGGCAATCACCACGGCGCCATCGCGCAGGGTGTGGGTCTGGCCCTGATGGCTGTAGTCGACTGCGCCGGTCTGGTCGGCGTTGCCCACTGCCACACCGCCGCCACCTTCGCTTTCCAGGCGGCCAACTTCTTTGGCCAGCGGCTTGGGCTGCAGCTCGATGAAGTGGTCGAAGGCTTGACTGACCTGGCCAAGCGCTACGCGGTCCTGTGGCCGTTTGGGCCCGGCCAGGCTGGCTTCGACGTCGTCCATGTCCAGGGCCAGCGTGTCGCTGAATAACGGCTCCTGGCCGGGCAGGCGCCACATGCCCTGCGCCTTGCAGTACTGTTCGACCAACTGCACGGTCGCTTCGGGGCGGCCCGAAAGGCGCAGATAGTCCAAGGTGACCTGGTCGACCGGGAAGAAACCACAGGTGGCGCCGTATTCCGGTGCCATGTTGGCGATGGTCGCGCGGTCGGCCAGGGGCAACTCAGCCAGACCGTCGCCGTAGAATTCGACGAACTTGCCCACCACGCCTTTCTTGCGCAGCATCTGTGTCACGGTCAGCACCAGGTCAGTGGCAGTGATGCCCTCCCGCAGCTTGCCGGTCAGCTTGAAACCGATCACTTCGGGGATCAGCATCGATACCGGCTGGCCGAGCATGGCCGCTTCCGCTTCGATGCCGCCGACACCCCAGCCGAGTACGCCCAGGCCGTTGATCATGGTGGTGTGCGAGTCTGTGCCCACCAAGGTATCGGGGAAGGCATAGGTGAGGCCGTCGGCCTCACGGGTCCACACCGTGCGGCCCAGGTATTCCAGGTTGACCTGGTGGCAAATGCCGGTGCCCGGGGGGACCACGCGGAAGTTGTCGAAGGCGCTCTGGCCCCAACGCAGAAAGGCATAGCGCTCGCCATTGCGCTGCATTTCGATGTCGACGTTTTCGGCGAAGGCTTGCGGCGTACCGTAGCGGTCGACCATTACCGAGTGGTCGATCACCAGGTCGACCGGTGACAGCGGGTTGATCCGTTGCGGGTCGCCGCCAGCCTTGGCCATGGCGGCGCGCATGGCCGCCAGGTCGACCACGGCGGGCACGCCGGTGAAGTCCTGCATCAACACCCGCGCCGGGCGGTACTGGATCTCGCGGTCCGAGCGGCGTTCGCCAAGCCATTGGGCAATGGCGCGCAAGTCGTCGCCGGTGACGGTCGCGCCATCCTCCCAGCGCAGCAGATTTTCCAGCAGCACTTTCAGCGACATGGGCAGGCGCTGCAGGTCACCCAGCTGGCGGGCGGCCTCGGTGAGGCTGAAGTAGTGGTAGGTCTGGTCGCCGACCTTGAGGGGCTTGAGGGTGTTCAGGCTATCGAGCGAGGGCATTGCCAACTCCTTCTGCACCGGTGCCCGGCAAATATTCACGGTTTGCCGGCAGCACCGCTCTGTATCGGTCCGCACGGCACGGACCTGGCTGAATGGTCAGGTTAGACCGGTTTACGCTACCTGACCCTTTTCTGGACCGGCGGGGCGTGTCGCAGGTTCCGAACTTCCTTTATCATCGCCGCCCTGCCGGCGCCTGTGGTGCGCCAGCCGTCGTGGAGTGAGAGATGAATACCCTGTTCATGCATTGCCGGCCCGGTTTCGAGGGCGAGGTTTGCGCCGAAATCAGCGAACATGCCGCCCGCCTGGGTGTTGCCGGCTATGCCAAAGGCAAGCCGCAAAGTGCCAGTGCCGAGTTTGTCTGTAGCGAGGAGGGCGGTGCCGAGCGCTTGATGGGGGAACTGCGTTTCAACCAGCTGATTTTCCCGCGGCAGTGGGCACGTGGCGGTTACGTTGAACTGCCGGAAAGTGACCGCATCAGTGTGTTGCTGGCGCAGTTGGCCGATTTCCCGGTGTTCGGCAGCCTTTGGCTGGAGGTGCTGGACAGCAACGAAGGCAAGGAATTGTCCACCTTCTGCCGAAAGTTCGAAGTGCCGTTGCGCAAGGCCCTGGAGAAGGCCGGCCGCCTGGTCGACGACCCCGGTCGCCCACGCTTGCTGCTGACCTTCATCAGCGGCCGTCGGGTATTTGTCGGCGTGGCATCGGCCAGCAACAGCGCCTTGTGGCCCATGGGCATCCCGCGCCTGAAGTTTCCTCGCGAGGCACCTAGCCGTTCGACACTCAAGCTGGAAGAGGCCTGGCACCAGTTCATTCCGCGTGAGCAGTGGGAGCAGCGCCTGGGGGATGACATGACCGGCGTCGACCTGGGAGCCTCACCGGGTGGCTGGACCTACCAGCTGGTGCGCCGTGGCATGCTGGTGACAGCCATCGATAACGGGCCGATGGCCGAAAGCCTGATGGACACAGGCCTGGTCCAGCACTTGATGGCCGATGGGTTTACCTGGCAGCCGAAGCACCCGGTAGACTGGATGGTGTGCGATATCGTCGAGAAGCCGGCGCGTACCACCTCGCTGATTGAAACCTGGCTGGGTGAGGGGCTGTGCCGCGAGGCGGTGGTCAACCTGAAGTTGCCGATGAAGCAGCGTTATGCCGAAGTACGGCGCCTGCTCGACCGTATGGAGGCAACATTCAAGGCACGCAAGATCAGGGTGTCGATTGCCTGCAAGCAGCTGTACCACGACCGTGAAGAAGTAACCTGCCACCTGCGGCGGCTCGACTTGAAGCCACGCTGAGGCCAGCACGTCGTTCTGCTTTTGCTTCTGCGTCTGCGTCTGCTTTTGCTGTTGCTGTTGCTTCTAAGCGCGCGATAGTTCAGGCGACGCAGATTGCGACTTCAGGAGGCCGAGTGCAGGGCTTGCGAAGGGAGGTGACGGGCATGGATGCCCGTCAAGCGCTGGGCCCCAGGATGGGGCCTGCAGCGCGGTCCTCCCGGGAGCAAGCCCGGAGCGAGGGGACCCCGGAGCGCAGCGCAGGGGCCGGATGATGGGAGCCGACGGTTTTTGGTTCCTTTTTGCCACGACAAAAAGGGACCCGCCGTAAGGGCGGAAGGGTGACTATGCGCCACCTTCGCAAATGAATACCTACTTGATGTGGATGCTCACATCCAAGAAGCAAGAAGCAAGAAGCAAGAAGCAAATTCGTCTGTTTTGACTCAGCGAACCGTCCGTTTGCGATGGCGACGCTGACTCACCTTTTCGCCCTTACGGCGAGTCACTTTTTGTCAAACGCGACAAAAAGTAACCAAAAAACGCTGCGCTCCCATCATCCGGCCCCTGCGCTGCGCTCCGGGGTTCCCTCTCTCCGGCCTCGCTCCCGGGAGGACCGCGCTGCAGGCCCCATCCTGGGGCCCAGCGCTTGACGGGCATCCATGCCCGTCACCTCCCTTCGCAAGGCCTGCGTTCGGCCTCCTGAAGTCGCGAAGATCAAGATCAAGATCAAGATCAAGATCAAGATCAAGATCAAGATCAAGATCAAGATCAAGATCAAGATCAAGATCAAGAGCGCTGGGTTTGAAAGCCGTGCTTGGACCGCGTCGCGCTATGCGCGACAATAGCGATCATTTTCGGAGCCCCCCATGACCGATTTCACCCCCGACGCCATCCTCGATGCCACCGGCCTGAACTGCCCGGAACCCGTGATGATGCTGCACCAGCACGTACGCAACCTGGCCGCCGGCGGCCTGCTCAAGGTCATCGCCACCGACCCGTCGACCCGCCGCGACATCCCCAAGTTCTGCAACTTCCTGGGCCACGAGCTGCTGCAGCAGCAAGAGGACGCCGGCACTTTCCTGTACTGGATCCGCAAGAAAGCCGACTGAATCGCTCTGGAACACGCCCGGCGTTGCGCCTACACTGCGCTCCCCAGAAAGGAGAGCGCCATGCTGATAGTTGCCGACGAGAACATCCCGCTGCTCGATGCCTTCTTCCAGGGTTTCGGTGAAATTCGCCGCTACCCCGGCCGAAGCCTCGATGCTGCCAGCGTCAAGGACGCCGATATCCTGCTGGTGCGCTCGGTGACCAAGGTCGACCGTCAGTTGCTCGAAGGCAGCCGTGTACGCTTTGTCGGCACTTGCACCATCGGCACTGATCACCTGGACCTGGACTACTTTGCAGAAGCTGGCATCCGCTGGAGCAGCGCACCTGGCTGCAATGCCCGTGGCGTGGTCGATTACGTGCTGGGCAGCCTGCTGACCCTGGCCGAACTGGATGGCGTGGCATTGCCTGAGCGCATATATGGCGTTGTCGGCGCGGGTGAAGTGGGTGGCCGCCTCGTGCGGGTGCTGCATGGCCTGGGCTGGAAGGTGCTGGTGTGCGACCCATTGCGTCAGGCCGCGGAGGGTGGCGACTACGTCAGCCTCGAAACCATCCTGCAGCAGTGCGATGTGATCAGCTTGCATACTCCGTTGCAACGCGGCGGCCAGCACCCGACCTGGCACCTGCTGGGGCAGGCGCAGCTGGCACAGTTGCGCCCGGGGGCCTGGCTGGTAAACGCCAGCCGTGGCCCGGTGGTGGACAACGTGGCCCTGCGCGAGCTGCTGCTGGACCGTGAAGACGTGCACGCGGTGCTGGATGTGTGGGAAGGGGAGCCACAGGTCGACCTGCAGTTGGCGGACCTGTGCACCCTGGCTACGCCGCACATTGCCGGCTATAGCCTCGATGGCCGCCAGCGTGGCACGGCGCAGATCTACCAAGCGCTGTGCCGCTTCCTCGGTGTGAATGAGCAGGTGCGACTGGCCGAGCTGCTGCCCAAGCCACCGCTGGCGCAGATCGAGCTGGATGCCAGCACCGACCTGTCATGGGCCTTGGCCACCCTGTGTCGCGCCGTATATGACCCGCGCCGTGATGATGCCGATTTCCGCCGTAGCCTCAGCGATGATCCGCAGCAACAGCGAGCGGCGTTCGACCAGTTGCGCAAGCAATACCCGCCAAGGCGCGAGATCGAGGGGCTGGCCGTGCGCTTGCACGGGGAGGCGCCGCAGTTGGCGCAGTTGGTCAGTGCCTTGGGTGGGGTGTTGGTCTAAGCAGGCCTTGTCTTGACCTTGCAGGTAGGTGTGGTTGCCTGTTGGAGCGGCCAAGCCCACGGCTTGGGCAGATAGAAACCCGGCGCAAGCGCCGGGTTGCAAAGAATTCGCCGATCAACCTTTGCGTACGCGCTCGACACGGCTTTCTTCCAGGGCCTTGCAGGCCTGCTGGATCATCTGCTCGGTGATCGGCACTTCGCGCCCCTTGGCGTCGATGATCGAACCGCATACTTGCGGTTGCGGGGAGGTCTGGGGCTTCTGGTTATCACTGCCATGCTGCAAGCTCATGCACTGTCTCCTCTTCAGGTTCAAGCTCAGGGTAGACCTGCGCCGTGACTGGCCTGTGACAGCTTCCAGGTCACGGCAGCAACAGTCCAGCAGAAACCCTGTGAAAGCTCCATAAGCTGTTTAGATCGATGCGTTATAGCAACCTTGATGCAGTCTCCCGACCGGGATGAGTGGTAGGCTGCGGCTTCCCCACCCTTTGTGGTCGTTGCCATGCCCGAATCGGTTTCTCCGCGCCAACGTCGCGCTTTGCGCCTGGCTTGGCAGTTCGTTCGCCCTTATCGCCGTCAGGTGCTGCTGGCTTTGCTGGCGTTGGTGGTGACCGCTGCCATTACCCTGTCGATGGGCCAAGGCATCCGCCTGCTGGTGGATCAAGGCTTCATGACCCGCTCCGCGCATCAGCTCAATCAGACCATCGGGCTGTTCCTGCTGCTGGTGCTGGCGCTGGCGGTGGGTACCTTCAGCCGTTTCTATCTGGTGTCGTGGATTGGCGAGCGTTGTGTGGCCGATATCCGTCGTGCGGTCTTCGATCACCTGATCGGCCTGCACCCAGGTTTTTTCGAAGACAATCGCAGCTCCGAGATCCAGTCTCGGCTGACTGCGGACACCACCTTGCTGCAATCAGTGATCGGTTCATCGCTGTCGATGTTCCTGCGCAACGCGCTGATGGTCATTGGCGGTGTGGTATTGCTGTTCATCACCAACCCCAAGCTCACCAGCATCGTGGTGGTAACGCTGCCACTGGTGTTGGCACCGATCCTGTTGTTCGGCCGTCGGGTGCGCAGCCTGTCGCGGCAGAGCCAGGACAGGGTCGCCGATGTGGGCAGCTACGTGGCTGAAACGCTCGGGCAGATCAAGACCGTGCAGGCCTACAACCACCAGGCGCACGACCGCGCATTGTTCGCCGATACGGTCGAAGCCGCGTTTACTGTTGCCCGCAAGCGGATTACACAGCGTGCCTGGCTGATTACCCTGGTGATCGTGCTGGTGTTGGGGGCGGTGGGGGTGATGCTGTGGGTCGGCGGCATGGATGTGATCGCCGGGCGTATATCCGCAGGCGAGCTGGCTGCATTCGTGTTCTACAGCCTGATCGTCGGCAGCGCCTTCGGTACCCTCAGTGAGGTCATCGGCGAACTGCAACGGGCCGCGGGTGCCGCCGAGCGCATTGCCGAACTGCTGGCCGCGCGAAGTGCCATCCTGCCGCCCGCCGTGGCGCAGCAGCTGCCACAGCAGCGGGCCAGCGGGCGTATCGAACTGCAACAGGTGGTGTTCGCTTACCCCTCACGGCCCACAGTGGCAGCTGTCGACGGCCTGAGCCTGACCATCGAACCCGGGCAGACCGTCGCCCTGGTAGGCCCTTCCGGGGCAGGCAAGTCGACCCTGTTCGATCTGTTGCTGCGCTTTTACGACCCACAGCAAGGGCGCATCCTGCTCGATGGCCAGCCGGTTACCGAATTTGATCCCGACCAGCTACGCCGGCAGTTCGCTTTGGTGGCACAAAACCCTTCGCTGTTCCGTGGCACGGTGGAGGCCAACATTCGTTATGGCCGGCCCGAGGCGACCTTGGCCGAAGTCGAAGCAGCAGCCCGCGGCGCCCATGCCGACGAATTCATCCGGCAACTGCCCCGAGGCTACCAGACACAACTGGGGGAGGGCGGCATAGGCCTTTCCGGCGGGCAACGCCAGCGCCTGGCGATTGCCCGGGCCTTGCTGGTCGATGCGCCGATCCTGTTGCTGGACGAAGCCACCAGTGCCCTTGATGCACAAAGCGAATACTTGATCCAGCAAGCGCTGCCCAGCCTGATGGCCGGCCGTACCACGCTGGTGATCGCCCATCGTCTGGCCACGGTGCAGCATGCCGAGCGTATCGCGGTCATCGACCAGGGCCGGCTGGTGGCGGTGGGCACCCACCGTCAGTTGATTGAGGACAGCCCGCTGTATGCGCGGCTGGCAGCGCTGCAGTTCACCACGGGCTAGCGTGTCGCGGCTTTGTAACATTTCTGTAGTAATTGCCTGAGAAGATTTGCCTCAACTGTTGCGTAAGTGCTCGACCTGGCTGCCATTGCGTGATGGCAGCTTTTTTTTGGCCTGCCAGTAATGGGGCTGTACAGCGGCCTCAGCCTACTCCCTCTGGTTCCGAGACCCTCGATGTTGCGTAAATCCCTCAGAGTGCAAATTCTCTCGCTGCTCGGCGGCAGTGTGCTGGCGATGCTGCTGATCGCCCTGGTGTGTTTCCAGTTCCTGTCGTCCAGCGTGCGGGGTTACGCCGAGCTGGTCGACGGGCCGCTGCGGGCCTCGCAATTGATTGACGAAGCCAACCTGCAGTTCAAGATCCAGGTGCAGGAATGGAAGAACGTGCTGTTGCGCGGGCGCCAGCCTGCGGAAATGGACAAGTACTGGCAGCAGTTCCAGGCCCGCGAAGAGCAAGTACAACAACTGCTCGGGCAATTGATCGACAACAGTGATGCCAGGCTCAAGCCGCCGCTGCAGCAATTGCGCGACAGCCACCGCCAGTTGGGCCAGGCCTATGCGCAAGGTCGCCAGGCCTTCCTGACGGCAGGCGGCGACCCGGTAGCGGGCGACCGGGCGGTAAAAGGCGTGGACCGTGCCGCCAGTGAGCAAATGAGCGAACTGGTCGAGCAACTGCGCGCCGATGCTCGCCAGCGTGCCGCCAGCCTCAATGCCAGTGCCGAGCGCACGGTATGGTTGGGCCTGCTGGTGATGCTGGCTTCAGCGGTGCTGGTGGGGCTGCTCAGCCTGTGGCTGGTCAACCGTAGCCTGATCGAGCCGATCCGCCAGTTGATCGAGTACGTCGCGCAGCTCAGCCAGGGCTGCTTTGCTGCCCGAGTCGACAGCCGTCGGGAGGATGAGCTGGGGCGCCTGGCGCGGGCGGCCAACACCCTGCGTGACTTTCTTGCCGATACTGTCGGCCGGCTGCAGGACAACGCGCAGGAGCTGGAAGGTGCCAGCGGCCAGTTGCGCAGTATTGCCGGTGACATGGCCCGCGGTACTCATGACCAGTTCCAGCGTACCGACCAGGTGGCCACGGCCATGCACGAAATGTCCGCCACTGCCCAAGAGGTCGCTCGCCACGCCGCCGAGGCTGCCCGCGCGGCCGATGACGCCGACCACAGCGCCCAGGCCGGCGAGCAGGTGATGCAGCAGACCATCGACATTATCGGCGCGGTCAACCGCGAAATCGCCGGCACGGCGACGGTCATTCGCGATCTGGAGCATGACAGCACGCGTATAGGCAAAGTGCTGGAAGTGATCCGCGGCATTGCTGAACAGACCAACCTGCTGGCGCTTAACGCGGCCATCGAAGCGGCCCGTGCGGGCGAAGCCGGGCGTGGTTTTGCGGTGGTCGCCGATGAAGTGCGTAGCCTGGCCCAGCGCACGGCAGCGTCGATTGCAGAAATTCACCAGATCATCGAAGCGGTACAGTCGGGGGCTGTGGAGGCGGTCAAGGCCATCGAAAGCGGCCGGCAACGTAGCCAGGAAGGGGCTGAGCAGGTCGAGCAGGCCGGGCAGATGCTGCAACGTATTACCCAGGCGGTGGAGGCGATCCGCGACATGAACCGGCAGATCGCCACCGCGGCCGAGGAGCAGACCAGCGTGGCCGAAGATATCTCGCGCAACCTGATCGAAATTACCCGGATTGCCACGGCCAACCAGGAAGCGGTGCAGCATACCGAGCAGGCGGGGCAGCGCCTGCATGGTTTGTCAGGGCAGTTGGGCGAAGTCACCTCCCGGCTGACCGCCTGACTCGGTCTTCAGGGGTTGCATGTGCCCCTGGAGGCTGAAGCGGCGCACTGACGTATTTTTCGCACACAACAAAAAGCCCGCGCAAGGCGGGCTTTTTGACAAGGATTTGGTCGGAGAGACAGGATTCGAACCTGCGGCCTTCTCGTCCCGAACGAGACGCGCTACCTGGCTGCGCTACACTCCGATGACCAAAATCCTACTGCATCCCGTTTTTGCCCGCAAGCCCTTGTTGTTTAAAGGGCCATGGCCTGAACGGGGCCTTGATCAGAGCTCTTTGACGGTGCGGATCTGGTCCTTGTTCAGGCGCGTGCGCTTGCCGTCAAGTTGCTCGAATTCATAGAAGCCAGAGTCTTCGTCGTAGGACGGTTTGTCGGTTGCCTGGATCTCCCGGCCATCGTTCAGGGTAATGACGGTTGGGGTCGAGCAGCCAGCAAGGGCGCCCAAACCCAAGGCAAGCAGGAAGGCGGGTAGGGTCCGTTTGATCATCGTGTTTCTCCAAGTGCGATGGTGCTAGATGACATTTATGACGCAGGACGTTAGTGCAAGTTCACTCCAAGTGCAGCATAGCGACTAATTTGTCCCCTTGACCCATGGCAAGGCTTAGGGGAGCAACGCTGGAAAAGGTGCGCTGTGATATAACTGCGTCCATCTCATCCTGTTGTGACGGACACCCATGAAAGCCAAGGCAGATACCCCCTTCGTGGCGCTAAGCATCGCCGTACTCACGGTCAGCGACACCCGTACCTTCGACACCGACACCTCTGGCCAGATGTTCGTCGACCGCCTGAGCGCCGCCGGTCACCGCCTTGCCGAGCGCGTGCTGCTCAAGGATGACCTGTACAAGATCCGGGCCCAGGTCGCCACGTGGATCGCCGATGACAACGTGCAAGTGGTGCTGATTACGGGCGGTACCGGGTTTACTGGTCGCGACAGCACCCCCGAGGCGGTGGCCTGCCTGCTGGACAAGCAAGTAGACGGCTTTGGTGAGCTGTTCCGGCAGATTTCCGTGGCCGACATTGGCACCTCCACCGTGCAGTCGCGTGCCTTGGCCGGGCTGGCAAACGGCACGCTGGTGTGCTGCCTGCCGGGCTCCACCAACGCTGTGCGTACCGGTTGGGATGGCATCCTGGCCGAGCAGCTCGATGCCCGTCATCGCCCTTGCAACTTCGTGGCGCACCTGAAGCAGGCAGCGGCCTGTGACAGCCGTGGCTGAGGTCAGCCAGGCCCGGCCGCTGATGCCGGTGGAACAGGCGCTGGAGCAACTGCTGGCGCTGGCCGAAGCTGCACCGATCCGCGAGACCGAAAACCTGCCGCTGGCCGAAGCCGAAGGCCGCGTGCTGGCCACTGACTTGGTGGCCTCGCTCGACCTGCCGCCTTGGCCGAACAGCGCCATGGACGGTTATGCCTTGCGCCTGGCTGACTGGCAGGGCCAGCCGCTGCCGGTCAGCCAGCGTATTTTTGCCGGCCATGCGCCCCAGCCGCTGCAACCGGGTACCTGCGCACGGATTTTCACCGGTGCGCCTGTGCCGGAGGGGGCCGACTGCGTCGAGATGCAGGAAAACACCGAAGTACTCGAAGATGGCCGGGTGCGCTTTCTCGAAGCGTTGCGCGCCGAGCAGAACATACGCCCTCAAGGTCAGGAGACCCGCAAGGGCGAGCAGGTGATGAGCGCCGGCACCCGCCTTGGGCCGATCGAACTGGGCCTGGCGGCGACCTTGGGGCATGGCCGTCTGGACGTGGTGCGCAAGGTGAAAGTGGCGGTGCTGTCCACCGGCGACGAACTGGTCGAGCCAGGCCTGCCGCTCGGGCCTGGGCAGATCTTCAACAGCAACCGCAGGCTGCTGGTCAGCTGGTTGCAGCGGCTGGGTTGCGAAGTGGTCGATGCCGGCATCCTGCCGGATGACCTGGCGCGCACTCGCGCCTGCCTGGCTGAACTGGGTGGCGTAGACCTGATTCTGTCCACCGGAGGCGTCTCGGTGGGTGAAGCCGATTACCTCGGTGCCGCCCTGCGCGAGGCCGGCGAACTGGCGTTGTGGAAGCTGGCGATCAAACCGGGCAAGCCGCTGACCTTCGGCCACTTCCAGGGCGTGCCGGTGATTGGCTTGCCGGGCAACCCCGCCTCGACCTTGGTCACCTTCGGTCTGCTGACCCGGCCCTACCTGCTGCGTCGTCAGGGTGTGATTGACGTCACGCCGTTGCGGTTCGACATGCCGGCAGGGTTTGACTGGCCCAAGCCGGGTACGCGTCGCGAATACCTGCGCGCGCGCATCGAACAGGGCCGCGTGCGCATCTACAAGAACCAGAGCTCGGGTGTGCTGCGCAGCGCCGCTTGGGCGGAGGGCCTGGTGGAAGTGCGTGAAGGCAGCACGCCGAAGCAGGGCGACATCGTGCCATTCATCCCCTTCAGCGAGCTACTTGGCTGAGCGGCCCAGCCAGGCACTGGCCAGCGGCGTGGCCTCGGCCGGTGCCGCCTGGGTCAGGCGTATGTGCACATTCTCCAGTTGTTGGGCAGCCACGCTCCAGTCGTGGCGCTGGCGGGCAAACTGGCGCCCGGCATCGCTCAACTGGCTCATGCGCCAAGGCTGATTGAGCAGCTGGGTGATCAGCAATGCCAGTTGATCACCGTCGTCACTGCCCAAGTAGTGTTCGCCGTTGTTCACGGTCAGGCCTGAAACGCCCTTGTCGGTGGTGATCACGGGTAAGCCGGCGGCCATCGCTTCGAGGATTTTCACCTTCGAGCCACCGGCATAACGCAGGGGAGCAAAGAACAGCGCTGAACGTCGTTGCAGTTCACGCAGGTCGGGGCGGTAGCCAAACCATTCAATGCGTGGGTCGTTCCAGTGAAGCTTCCAGTTGGCCGGCATGGCGTGCCCGGCAATCGCCAGGCGCACCGCCGGGTTGCTCATCCACACCTTCGGCATGATGTCGTCCAGTGCCCATTCGATGGCCTCCAGATTGGCGCCATATTCGAAATTGCCGACGAACAACAGACGCTGGCTGTGCAGCGCAGGTTGTACCTGCTGGTAGAAATCACAGTCCACGCCGTTAACCACCACATTCACCGGGCGCCCACTGATCTGCGCGATCAGCTCGGCATCATGGGCGCTGACAGCCACCAGTTCGGTGGGCTGGCGCAGCACACGGTGCTCCCAGCGCCGGTAGCGCCAGCGGTCGAAGGCGTTGAGCGGGCGCAGCCACAGCGGCAGGCGATCGTGGCAGGCGCTGCCCATTACCGATTCCAGGGTGTGCTCACTAAGCATGTAGGGCAGCCTGCGAGCCTGCAGGGCTTTTTCGAACGGCTGGAAGCTGTAACTGTGCTCGATCTGGATCACGTCCCAGGGTTCGTCCAGCAGTTGCTCGAACCGGTGCCGCAGGCAAGGCGCCAGGCCATTGATGATTGCCCGCATGGGGTAGTCGATGATGGGTGAGGCCAGCAGGTTGAGTGGGCTGTGCAGCGGCCTGCGGGGTAGCACGATCAGGCGTTCGAGTAGGGGCTCAAGGGCCTCACGTGCTGCGTCGCAGAGAGGGATCTTCGACTGCACCAGCAGGGTAATCCGGTGACCGCGCTGGGCCAGTGCGCGCAGCAGATGGTATTGCCGGGTCTTGTGGCCGCTGGTGGTCGGCCAAGGCAGGTAGGGCAGTGTCCAGAGAATGCGCATGACCCGAAGTCCTCGCGAAAGGCTGCAGATAGCAAAACGCGCCCGTTGGCAGCAGTGGGGGAGCCACTGCCGGGCGCGTCCATGGCAATAGGGGTATTTGCTGAGCATAGCCGGGATTGCCAAGTGTGGAAAAAATGACCGGCGACGTGACCAGTTGCAGGCCTGGCGCCGGCACACTGTTTTTTCCAGGGCATGCAACGATCCGGGTGGGCCAGTGGTCGAGATAGGGGGTGGTCCACTTTACGGAGACGCGCACATGCAAGGGCGCAAGGCAATGTTGGTGCTGCACGGCAAGCAGGCGATGAACGAAGACGTGCGCAGCGCCGTGCGCGACCTGCGCGATAGCGGCTGGGTGCTGGATGTACGGGTTACCTGGGAGGCGGGCGACGCCCAACGGCTGGTCGCCGAGGCACTGGCGGCGGGTTACAGCCATATCGTCGCCGGTGGCGGGGACGGCACGTTGCGGGATGTGGCCGAGGCCATGGGCTTGGCCGCTACCAACGCCAGCCTGACCTTGTTGCCATTGGGGACGGCCAACGATTTCGCCAAAGCCGCTGGCATCCCCCTGGAGCCGGCATCGGCGCTGGCCTTGCTGAATGTCGCACCACAACCGATAGACCTGGGGCAGGCTGGCGATCAGTTGTTCCTCAACATGGCCACGGGTGGCTTTGGCAGCCAGGTCACCGCCAATACCTCCGAAGACCTCAAGAAAGTACTGGGCGCTGCCGCCTACCTGTTCACCGGGTTATCCCGCTTCAGTGAGCTACAGGCGGCTTCGGTAGAGCTACAAGGGCCAGGCTTCCACTGGCAAGGGGATTTGCTGGCGCTGGGTATCGGCAATGGCCGACAGGCTGGGGGCGGGCAAGTGCTGTGCCCCGAAGCCATGGTCAACGACGGTTTGCTTGACGTCGCTATTCTGCCTGCACCACAGGAAGTGGTGGGGGCTCTGCGGGACCTGTTGGGTGGTGACGGCCTGTTCGTTCGGGCCAGGTTGCCATGGGTCGAGATCAAGAGTTCGCAGGGGTTGGACATCAACCTCGATGGCGAGCCGTTGCAAGCTGCCAATCTGCGTTTTCAGGCAAGGCCGGCGGCGTTGCACCTGCACCTGCCTGCCGGGTCGCCGTTGCTCAGTCATCCAGGCTGATGATTTTTTCGCGTACGGCGAACAGCACCAAGCCGGCCACGTCGTGAATCTGCAGGCGCTTCATGATTTGCGAGCGGTGAGTTTCCACGGTCTTGATCGACAGGCCCAGACCCGCCGCGATTTCCCGGGTGGACTTGCCGCGCACGATCAGGCGCAGGATCTCAAGTTGCCGTGAGGTCAGATTATGCCGTTCGCCAGCGCTTTGCTTGCCTTGTTTGGTGTGCCGCAGCGCCTGGTTGATGACGGTGTGGGCGATGGCCGGGCTGAGGTAGCGCTCACCGTGGCGTACGGCACCCAGCGCCTGTTCCAGCTCGGTGGCGCTGGTGTCCTTGAGCAGGTAGCCGTGGGCACCGCTTTCCAGCGCCCGCATGATCAGGTCCGGGTCGGTGTGCATGGACAGGATCAGCACTTTGCAGGTACTGCCGCTGGCCCGCAGTTGGGTGAGGGCGTCCAGGCCGCTGGTCGAACGCATGGAGATGTCCAGCAAGATGATGTCGGGCGCCAGTGTGCGTACCTGGTCGAGTAGCTGGTTGCCGTCGTCGGCTTCGCCGACCACGTCATAGCCGGGGATATCGCAGACCAGTGCGCGCACCCCGGCGCGGATCAGCGAGTGGTCATCTACCAGCAGTAGTCTACAGGTCATGGTTGGTAATACTCCTGGCGCGTTGCTGGGTGCGCGGGGACCACGGGAACATCGCTTCGATCTGCGTGCCTCGGCCATGCTGACTGGTGATGTCGAGGCTGCCCTGCAGCGCGATTACCCGCTCCTGCATGCCGGCCAAGCCGCGCTGACCGGCTTCGGCCGGGTGCCGGGCAGGGGCGAAACCACGACCATCGTCGTGGATCGACAACGCCAGCCCCTCAGGGGTGCGTTGCAGGCGGATGACCAGGTTGTGTGCCTGGGCGTGGCGCAGCATGTTGGTCACTGCCTCCTGGGTAATACGGAACACCGCCATGGCCACGGCTTCGTCGATGCCGCCCAGGCGCTGGTTGCACGCCAGGCTCCAGTGCACGCCGCTGCTGGCCAGGGTGCGTACCAGGTGCGCGCGCAGGCTGGCCTCCAGGCCAAGGCTGGCCAACTGCCGGGGGTTGAGCAGCGCGGAAACATCGCGCACGTTACCGAGGGTGTCATCCAGCGTGCTGCGCAGGGCGTCGCAGTGCCCCTGCAAGTCTTCGGGCATGCGCCGTTGCAGCCACTGCAGTTGCAGCTTGGCAGCGGTGAGCAGTTGACCGATGTCGTCGTGCAGTTCCCGGCTCAGATGCTGACGCTCGTCTTCTTGCACCTTGAGCATGCGCTCGGCCAGCTCGGCCGGGCGCAGGTGGATCGACCTGGCGCCCAGCCCCAGTTGTACAACAGCACCCAGCGTGGCGACCAACTGCAGCACCAGCAGGGTGGCCGGGATTGTCTGGTTGGCCAGGTACAGCGCCATGTTGGCAACCAGTGAGGCCACGCAAAGCCCGACCGTTGCCCAACGCAGCACGGCGGCGCGGGAGCAGCAATGCAAAGAAGTCTTCAAGCGTGGAAACATAGGTAGGGAGGCCACTGAAGTATTGCTGATGGAGGCCTTGCACAATGCTGCTCAGAGGCTTTGGCGCAGTACTTTCGTTGTTTTTTCGAACACGTATTCTTGCCACCTTTGTTCCGGTCGCAAGCGTTTGTGGGGGCGCATATTACCACTTTGCATTGCATCGGTCGCGGCCGTGTAACGCGTTGAAACGCCTACTGGTCGGGCCCTTTCGGGTAGCAAAGTGCCACCCTTTAATCGCCCTGTACCCACTTGTGCTGTAACTAACGCGGCAATGATTCAAGGGCATGCACCGAAAGCCTGGTGAACTTTCCAAGTTCGACCATGGTCGGGTTTCAATAAAGTTGCTTAGTTGCACTTTGCGTCAGGTTAATGCATGCGATTAGAGCGGCTGGGGCGGTTGCCGGTTGCCACGTCACTGGGCGGGTGAATGCACGCGCTGCCTTCTTCATCGCAGGACGCGCAGGCTGGCGCAAAGGGGGGGTGTACGACTTTGGCCAATTCACCCAGTAGAACCAGTTGCTCGCCGATGTCCAGGTTCAGCCGCCCTGTACGGCTATCGACCAGCTCCAACTGCCAGGCCAGCAAGGTCAGGCACGCCTCTATCGCGGGTAGGGCTTCACGCTGCAGGCAACCACCGTGACAGGCCGGGGCGAGCAACTGTTGCAGGGCGGTGGTGTAGTGGGCAACTTCACGCAGGCCCAGGCGCGTAGCTTGACGGGCGATAGTGTCGAGGGTGTTGTTCAGGCAACTGCAGGCATCCGGGTCATTGTCTATAAGCTCCAGATGCTGCAGGCATTCCTGGGCCTGGGTCAGCAGTACCTGGGCATCCAGCAGGAAGCCCTGCAGGGCGTCATCGAACGATAAGGCAGTGTCCATCATCAAGTCCCCGCGCGTGGGGTAGGCGCAGGGGGCGGGCACGCCGAAACGATAGCTAGCAAAAGCCTGACTCCATTCATGCAATGAGAATGGCGTCACATTAATGGCTAAAGGATATCGCGAACATCAGGTTGCACCCGATTGCCGCTAAGGGTTTCCCTGATCAAGGGCTAGGGTAGGGAACTTTTGTCGTGCCCCCGATTTGCCCTGGCGTGTCGGCAGTAAAACATGATGGTAAAGTGATATCAATTATCTGCGCGGCATTTTCCCGCAAGGGTCAAGGTGTGCGTGAAGCCGCCGATACAGGGTAGATGATTTCACCTTTTAAGACTCAAGCCTGGGGGCTTTCCAATGGCTGGCATTCTCGACACGGTAGACCAACGCACGCAACTGGTGGGTGAGAACCGCCTGGAAATTCTGATGTTTCGTCTGGCCGGTCGCCAGCTGTTCGCGATCAACGTGTTCAAGGTGCAGGAAGTACTGCAACTGCCCAAGTTGACCCTGATGCCCCAGCGCCACGCCTATGTCTGCGGTGTGGTCAACCTGCGCGGGCAGACCCTGCCGGTGATCGACCTGTCCCAGGCGATCGGTATGCGCCCGCTACAGCCGGGGCCGGACAGCACCATCATCGTCACTGAATACAACCGCTCGGTGCAGGCCTTCCTGGTGGGCGGTGTCGACCGCATCGTCAACATGAACTGGGAGTCGATCATGCCGCCGCCTTCCAGTGCCGGTCGCCAGCACTACCTGACTGCCATCACCAAGGTCGATGAGAAGCTGGTGGAAGTGATCGACGTGGAAAAGGTGCTGGCCGAAATCGTGCCCTACAACGCCCGGGTTTCTGGCGACAAGCTCGCCGACCCAGTGCTGGCGCGGGCCCGCGGCCGCGAAGTGCTGCTGGTGGACGACTCCAGTGTGGCCTTGGCGCAATTGCGCGATACCCTGTCTCAGCTGGGCATGAAGCTGCATGTGGCCAGTGATGGCCTGAAGGCGCTGCGCATGCTCAAGGGCTGGGCCGACGCCGGCGAGGACGTGTGCGAAAAGCTGCTGATGGTGTTCACCGATGCAGAAATGCCGGAAATGGACGGCTATCGGCTGACCACCGAGATCCGCAGCGATGCCCGTCTGCGCCAGCTCTATGTGGTGCTGCACACTTCGCTGTCGGGCAGTTTCAACGAATCCATGGTGAAGAAGGTGGGCTGTGACAACTTCCTTTCCAAGTTCCAGCCTGATCGCCTGGTCGATGTGGTCAAGCAGCGCCTGCTGCTGGATACCACCGCCGCGTGAACGTTGTGCCGGCCAGGTATAAGCTTGGCTTTTGGCATGAAGCGAGGCAGCAGGGATGTTTCTCAGTGAGTTGTATCGATACCCGGTGAAGTCGGGGCAGGCGCAAAGCCTGCAGGCATCACCGGTGGGGTTGCTGGGGTTGCAAGGCGACCGGCGCTGGATGGTGGTCGAGGAAGAAAACGGACGCTTCCTGACCCAGCGTGCCTGGCCACTACTTGGCCAGATCGACGCGAGCGATGACGACAGCGGCCAGTTGCTGCTGCAAGCCCCTGGACAGGCGCCGTTGCGGGTGCCTGTACCGCCTGCCGATGATGCCCTGCGCGGCGTGACGATCTGGCGTGATACCCTGCGTGTGCCGGACGCTGGCGATGCCGCGGCGGCCTGGTTGAGTGAGTTGCTGGGCAAAGCCGTACGCCTGGTGCATTGCCCGGAGCAGCGTGCGCGTTACCTGCCCAATGGTTACGGTTTCAACAGTGACCGTGCGGCGTTTCCGGATGGCTTCCCCTTGCTGCTGATTGGGCAGGGCTCGCTGGACGAGCTTAACCGGCGTATTGGCCGGCCCCTGTCGATGCGGCGCTTTCGGCCCAACCTGGTGGTGCAGGGCGCGGAGCCGTTTGCCGAGGATGCCTGGAAGCGGATTCGCATCGGCAGCTTGGTGTTTCGCGTGCTCAAGCCCAGTGTGCGCTGCATCTTCACGACCATCGATCCGGCTACCGGGGAGCGCAGCGCTGACCGTGAGCCGATGGCCACGCTGAAGACTTTCCGCGAAAAAGAAGGCGACGTGCTGTTCGGCCAGAACCTGGCTGTGGATGGCAGTGGGTGGCTGGAGGTAGGGATGGAAGTAGAAATCCTGGAATAGGTGTGTTGCCTGTACCGGCCTCTTCGCGGGTGAACCCGCTCCTACAACGACCGCGTAACCCTTGTAGGCGCGGGTTCACCCGCGAAGAGGCCGGTACAGGCTCAACAGCAATCACATGTCATCGAAATACCGTTCATGCCAATCCACCAGTGGCTGCGGTGAATTCAGCTTCTGCCCGTAGATCACCGAATACGACAGCACGTTCTGTACATACTGGCGTGTTTCGTCGAACGGGATCGACTCCACCCACACATCGAAGCTCAGGTGCTTGGCCCCTTTGAGCCACTGTCGCACGCGCCCGGGCCCGGCGTTGTAGGCTGCCGAAGCCAGCACCCGGTTGCCGTTGAACTGGCTGTGTACCTGGCTCAGGTAGGCCGCCCCCAGCTGGATGTTCTTGTCCGGGTTCAGCACTTGCGCCGGTGAGGCCAGCGGGATGCTGAACTTGCGTGCGGTTTCCTTGGCCGTGGCCGGCATCAGTTGCATCAGGCCGCTGGCGCCCACGGGTGAGCGTGCGTCCTCCATGAAGGCGCTTTCCTGGCGAGTGATGGCGAATACCCAGCTCGAATGCAGGCCGCGAACCTTGGCTTCACGCACCAGCGTGTCGCGGTGGGCCATGGGAAAGCGGATGTCCAGGTCGTCCCAGTACCGGGCCTGGCTGATGGTGCGGATGGCCGGGAAGTACCAGCGCAGCTCATAGCCCAGGCGTGCCTGCGCAACCATTTCGTCACGGGTGAAGTGGCGGCTGACGTGGTACCACTCACGGCGGCCGTCGACGATCTGACCGCGGGCGTGGAATTCCAGTGCGCGCTGGATGCCGGGCGTGTTGCGGACCTTCTTGACCAGTTGTGGGCTCAGCAGCAGCGGCTTGTTGTTCAGCTGGTACGGTGTTTGTGACCGGTCGGCGGCGAGGAAGCCATAGAAGTCACGCTCACGCGCTGCGGTCTTGTAAAGCAGTGGGATCTGCGGGTTGTTTGGCTGTGCCAGCTCCAGGCTGCGAGCCTGCCAGTACTTCCAGCGGCTGGTGCTGGCCAGATCCTGGGGAAGGCGCTTGGTCAGCTCGTAGGCGTCATCCCAGCGGCCCAGGCGCAGCAGCAGGCGAAGGCGCCATTCGCTGACAGTGTTGTCACGCAGCTCGGGATCATAGCGGGTCATCAGGTCGAGCGCGCGTGGGTCGTAGCGGCGTGCGAGGGTCAGGCCGATTTCGCGGGCGATGGCCACCTTTTCGTCACGCGAGAAGTGCATGCGCTGCGCGTAATCGTCGAGCAGTGCCATGGCACGCTCCGGGTCCTGCCGGGCCAGGCGACGAAGGCCGAGGCTGACCACGTCGGACATGGCCTCGTTGGCCGGGGTAAAGCGCGACGGCTGGTTAAGCAGCTCGGGCTTCTGCGCAACGTCGATCAACAGGCGCCCCTGCGGGCCGAGGGTGGTCAGGGACTTGACCAGGGTGTTGGCCAGGCCGTAGTTGCGCGCCTGGGCTGCCAGCTTGGTGCGTTCCCAGCGCTTGGCCTCGGTTAGCTGGCCTTCGGCTGCCCACATGCCGAACAGCGTGTCGCAGGCGGCAGGTTGCGATTTGCCGACGTTCCACAGCTTGTCTGCGGTGGCGTAACCTTCGGCGCGCAAGCCGTGGCTGAGCTGGTATTGGCCGTTGAGGCAGTCCAGCTCGGTGAAGTTGAGCTTGGGGTCGTAGTACTTGACGAAGGTATCCCACTCGCCGCGTTCGGCCAGCCAGCGCAACCAGCGCAGTTTCATCCAGTTGGCCTGGGGCAGGTCGCCATGCTTGGCCAGGAAACCTTCGATTTCCTGGTTGCTGGCGCTTTTCAGGCGGGCGGTGAGTTCGTCGTAGGCCAGGTAGGGCGTCAACGGGTAGTCGCTCAAGGCCTGGGCATAGCGCAGGTAGGGGCCTTTGTCGCCTTTGGCCAGCGCTCGCTTGGCTTCGTCATAGTACTGGCGTTGCAGGGTCAGGTCGGTGGCCTGCGCCGCGCTGGTGGCAGCGGTAAGCAGCAGGCAGGATGCGATGTGTAACAGGCGGCTGCGCATGATACGTCCGGGCAGTTGAACCATGGGGAGTGTCGGCGGAGCCAGCACTGTTGAAAGCTATTGCCTTAGCTTAGCTGTTTGCCGGCGGTGGGTGAAAGCACTGTGCTTGTATCGGGAAATTAAGCTCGACCAGATGTCGCCAGGTGCTCGCCGGTTGGCCTGGCGGATGCCGTCGGGGGCCAAGTCAGGTAGAATGCGCGCCCGATTTATGGAGACGAACATGACCCTGCTCAAATTCAGCGATGTGTCCCTCGCATTCGGCGCCATGCCGCTGCTGGACAAAGTGTCCTGGCAGATCGCTCGTGGCGAGCGGGTGTGCATCATCGGCCGCAACGGCACCGGCAAGTCGAGCATGCTGCGCCTGGTCAAGGGCGAGCAGAAGGGCGACGACGGTGAAATCTGGCGTGCCCCTGGCCTGAAGATCGGTGAGTTGCCACAGGAGCTGCCGGTGGCCGACGAGCGCACGGTGTTCGACGTGGTAGCCGCTGGTCTGGACGGCGTGGGCGAATTGCTGGCGCAGTTCCACCACCTGAGCATGAACATCCAGGGCGATGAAGACCTGGAAAAACTCATGCACGTCCAGCACGAGCTGGAGGCCCGCGACGGCTGGCGCCTGCAGCAGGTGGTGGAAAGCACACTCAGCCGCCTGCAGCTGCCGGCCGACAAGACCCTGGCCGAGCTTTCCGGTGGCTGGCGCCGCCGCGTACTGCTGGCCCAGGCGCTGGTGTCCGAGCCCGACCTGCTGCTGCTCGACGAACCGACCAACCACCTGGACATCGGTGCCATCGCCTGGCTCGAAGAGGCCCTGCGTGGCTTCAACGGCGCGGTATTGTTCATCACCCACGACCGTTCGTTCCTGCAGAACCTGGCCACCCGTATCCTCGAACTGGACCGCGGCGGCCTGATCGACTGGAACGGTGACTACGCCAGCTTCCTGGTGCACAAGGAGGCCGCACTGGCCGCCGAAGAAACCGCCAACGCGCTGTTCGACAAGCGCCTGGCCCAGGAAGAAGTGTGGATCCGCCAGGGTATCAAGGCTCGCCGTACCCGCAACGAAGGCCGCGTGCGTGCACTGAAGGCCCTGCGTGTGGAGCGTGGCGAGCGCCGTGAACGACAGGGCAAGGCCAACATCCAGATCGAAGCCGCGGACAAATCCGGCAAGCAGGTGATGGTGCTGGAAAATGTCAGCTTCCATCACGCGGACGGCCCCCTGCTGGTCAAGGACTTTTCCATGGTCCTGCAGCGGCAGGATCGCATCGGTCTGCTGGGCGCAAACGGCACTGGCAAGACCACGTTGCTCAAGATGATGCTGGGCGACCTTGAGCCCACTGCGGGTAAAGTGGAGCGCGGCACCAAGCTTGAGGTGGCCTATTTCGACCAGATGCGCCACCAGCTCGACCTGGAAAAGACCGTAATCGACAACCTGGCTGAAGGCCGTGATTTCATCGAGATCGATGGCCAGAACCGCCACGTGCTGAGCTACCTGGGCGACTTCCTGTTCAGCCCCCAGCGCGCGCGTACGCCGGTCAAGGCGTTGTCGGGTGGTGAGCGTGCACGGTTGCTGCTGGCCAAGCTGTTCAGCAAGCCGGCCAACCTGCTGGTGCTTGACGAACCGACCAACGACCTGGACGTGGAAACCCTCGAGCTGCTGGAAGAGGTGCTGTCCAACTACAAGGGCACCGTGCTGATGGTCAGCCACGACCGGGCCTTCCTCGACAACGTCGTGACCAGCACCCTGGTGTTCGAAGGCGAGGGCAAGGTGCGTGAGTATGTGGGCGGTTACGAGGACTGGATTCGCCAGGGCGGCTCGCCGAAGCTGCTGGGTGTGACCGAGAGCAAGGGCGGTAAGTCTGCGCTCAACAGCGCGGTGGTGGAGAAGGTCGAGGCCAAGCCTGAGCCTGTTGCGGCGCCGGTGGTGGAAGACGCTTCGAAGAAAAAGCTGAGCTACAAGCTGCAGCGTGAGCTGGAGATGCTGCCGGGGCAGATCGATGAGCTGGAGCAGCGTATGGCTGAAGCCCAGGAAGAAGTGAATGCGGCGGGCTTCTATCAGCGGCCGATTGCAGAAACTTCGGCGGTGCTGGCACGGATCGAGAAGCTGCAGGGCGAGCTGGATGTCTTGGTGGAGCGCTGGGCTGAGCTGGAAGGCTGATTGGCGTTAGCCCGTTCCGGCCTCTTCGCGGGTAAAGCCGCACCTGCAGGGATTGCCATACCCTTGCAGGCGCGGGCTGGCCCGCGAAGAGGCGGGTTCAGGTCCAGTCAATCCTTCTTCAGCAAGCGTACCGCCAGCACGTCACACGGCGCACCGTGCAGCACATCGTTGGCCGTGGAGCCCAGCAGCAATGCCAGGCCGTGACGGCCATGGCTGCCGACAACGATCAGATCGCACTGCTGGTCCTTGGCCAACTGGTGGATTTCCTGGCGAGGCTGGCCGTAGGTCAGGTGCGAGTCGCCGCGGTTGATTCCCGGGTATTTGTTGAACAGGCGGTCCATGCGCTCCTTGGCCTGGTCGAACTGCTGCTGTTGCAGCTGCGACAGGTCCATCGGTACGTCACCGCCGAAGGCCATGGCCATCGGCTCGACGATGTGCACCAGGGATACCTTGGCATTCGAAGGCTCTGCCAGCGCCATGGCGCGCTTGATCACCGGGTCGCATTCTTCGGTCAGGTCGACGGCGACCAACAAATGTTCGTATTGCATGAGCGGTACTCCTGACAATCGCGATAGAAGAAGTATGGTCGCTTTAGGGCGGGTCTACCGTGAAAAATGGCTAACCAGCTCATTTGCAACGCTTTATGGGAACTACTGATATGACGGTATTGCTGGTGGTGTCAATCCTTGCGCTGATTCTCAGTCCGCTTTCCTGGCTGCGCAGCTCGCGCAAGCAGAGCGAGCAGATGAAGTTGCGCCTGGAGGCGCGGCGCATGGGGTTGGCCATGCAACTGGCGCCGCAGCAGTGGCCGCACTGGCTGGAAAAGGAGCCGCCAAGCCCTTGCCCGCAGTATCACAGAGCCCGGCGCCGTGGGCATGAGGACAGCTTCAGCTTCTGGCAGGTCAGCCCCGGGGTGTGGTGGAACCAGTGGCGCGAGCCCTGCGAAGACCCACGCTTCATGGGCGCCTTGTCGCGCTTGCCGGCGAGTGTATACAAGGTCGAGGCCGATGCGCGGATGATTGCCCTTTACTGGACCGAACGTGGCGATACTGCTGTGTTGCAGGATGTTGCCTACGCCCTCGAAACCTTGGCTTGAGCGCCGCCCATGCGCGACCCCTATAGGCGCGGATTCATCTGCGAACACTGGCAGAGCCGGTGCCAAACTCCGCGGTGCCTGCTTCGCGGGTAAACCCGCTCCTACGGGGGCATCCAGGCGGGTCAATCTGTTCTGTAACGACAAAGCGGCGGCTCGGCATAACCCTGAAGGGGTGGGGTGCCAAGTCGCCGCTTTGCGTTCTGCTGCGCAGAAAAGGCCAGGCAGGCCGGGTTATTCATTCAAGCAAGTGCCAGTGTAGTCGCCTTGGCTCGCCGCGCAAGCGCAAAGCAATCAGCCAATGCTTGTGGTCAATCGCTGACATGAATGACCAGCGATCACTGTCATCATGTTTTGTACCCGAACGATAGAAAATGACTGGAAAGTCGCGTTTTCGCCGTGCTCGTGAGCATTTGACAACGCCCATCTTTTCGGAGAATGTGTGCACACCCAAATCAAACGGGCGTATGAATTGAGCGTTTGTATGTCATGACGCCAAGCCATACTTCCGACTAGCGCGCTGACGGGTGTGCCTGGGGCAAGGCAGCTTAGGCCTGCTTCTGCTGCAGCGATCGGCGTGTACAGTTCAGCTTCCATATCGTGGAGATCAGTTGATGATTTACGAAGGTAAAGCCATCACGGTTAAGGCTCTTGAAAGTGGCATCGTCGAGCTCAAGTTCGACCTCAAGGGTGAGTCCGTCAACAAGTTCAACCGCCTTACCCTGAACGAGCTGCGCCAGGCCGTCGATGCCATCCGGGCCGATGCCTCGGTCAAGGGCGTGATCGTCAGCAGTGGCAAGGACGTGTTCATCGTCGGCGCCGACATCACCGAGTTCGTCGACAACTTCAAGCTGCCTGAGGCCGAACTGGTCGCCGGCAACCTGGAAGCCAATCGCATCTTCAACGCCTTTGAAGACCTCGAAGTGCCGACCGTTGCCGCCATCAACGGCATCGCGCTGGGCGGCGGCCTGGAAATGTGCCTGGCGGCCGACTACCGGGTCATGTCCACCAGCGCCAGGATCGGCCTGCCGGAAGTCAAGCTGGGTATCTACCCGGGCTTTGGCGGTACCGTGCGCCTGCCGCGCCTGATCGGCTCGGACAACGCCATCGAGTGGATCGCCGCCGGCAAGGAAAACCGTGCCGAAGACGCCCTCAAAGTGGGGGCCGTCGACGCCGTGGTTGCCCCTGAGCTGCTGCTGGCCGGTGCCCTCGACCTGATCAAGCGTGCCATCAGTGGCGAGCTGGACTACAAGGCCAAGCGCCAGCCGAAGCTGGAAAAGCTCAAGCTCAATGCCATCGAGCAGATGATGGCCTTCGAGACTGCCAAGGGCTTCGTCGCTGGCCAGGCCGGCCCGAACTATCCGGCCCCGGTCGAAGCGATCAAGAGCATCCAGAAAGCCGCCAACTTCGGTCGCGACAAGGCCCTGGAAGTCGAAGCCGCAGGCTTTGCCAAGCTGGCCAAGACCTCGGTCGCCGAGAGCCTGATCGGCTTGTTCCTCAACGATCAGGAACTCAAGCGCAAGGCCAAGGCGCATGACGAGATCGCCCACGACGTGAAGCAGGCCGCCGTGCTCGGCGCCGGCATCATGGGCGGCGGTATCGCCTATCAGTCGGCGGTCAAAGGTACGCCGATCCTGATGAAGGACATCCGCGAGGAAGCCATTCAGCTGGGTCTGAACGAGGCCTCCAAGCTGCTCGGAAACCGCGTCGAGAAGGGCCGCCTGACCCCGGCCAAGATGGCCGAGGCCCTCAACGCCATTCGCCCGACCCTGTCCTATGGCGATTTCGCCAATGTCGACATCGTCGTCGAGGCTGTGGTCGAGAACCCGAAGGTCAAGCAAGCGGTACTGGCCGAGGTGGAAGGCCAGGTGAAGGACGATGCGATCCTCGCTTCCAACACCTCTACCATCTCCATCAACCTGCTGGCCAAGGCGCTCAAGCGCCCGGAAAACTTCGTCGGCATGCACTTCTTCAACCCGGTGCACATGATGCCGCTGGTTGAAGTGATCCGTGGCGAGAAGTCCAGTGACGTGGCGGTCGCCACCACCGTGGCCTACGCCAAGAAGATGGGCAAGAACCCGATCGTGGTCAACGACTGCCCGGGCTTTTTGGTCAACCGCGTGCTGTTCCCGTACTTCGGTGGTTTTGCCAAGCTGGTCAGCGCCGGTGTCGACTTCGTGCGCATCGACAAGGTCATGGAAAAGTTCGGCTGGCCGATGGGCCCGGCCTACCTGATGGACGTGGTCGGCATCGACACCGGTCACCATGGCCGCGATGTGATGGCCGAAGGTTTCCCGGACCGCATGAAGGACGAGCGTCGCTCGGCCGTTGATGCGCTGTACGAGGCCAACCGCCTGGGCCAGAAGAACGGCAAGGGCTTCTACGCCTACGAAACCGACAAGCGCGGCAAACCGAAGAAGGTCTTCGATGCCACCGTGCTCGACGTGCTCAAACCGATCGTGTTCGAGCAGCGTGAAGTCACTGACGAAGACATCATCAACTGGATGATGGTCCCGCTGTGCCTGGAGACCGTGCGTTGCCTGGAAGACGGCATCGTCGAAACCGCTGCCGAAGCCGACATGGGCCTGGTCTACGGCATTGGTTTCCCTCCCTTCCGCGGTGGTGCGCTGCGTTACATCGACTCGATTGGTGTGGCCGAATTCGTTGCCCTGGCCGATCAGTACGCCGACCTTGGGCCGCTGTACCACCCGACCGCCAAGCTGCGTGAAATGGCCAAGAACGGCCAGCGCTTCTTCAACTGAGCGGTCAACGAGCTAGAGCGAGAGATTTGATATGAGCCTGAATCCAAGAGACGTGGTGATTGTCGACTTCGGTCGCACGCCAATGGGCCGCTCCAAGGGTGGCATGCACCGCAATACCCGCGCTGAAGACATGTCGGCGCACCTGATCAGCAAACTGCTGGAGCGCAACGGCAAGGTCGACCCGAAAGAAGTCGAGGACGTGATCTGGGGCTGCGTCAACCAGACCCTGGAGCAGGGCTGGAACATTGCCCGCATGGCTTCGCTGATGACCCCGATCCCGCACACCTCTGCGGCGCAGACCGTCAGCCGCCTGTGCGGCTCGTCCATGAGCGCCCTGCACACGGCTGCCCAGGCGATCATGACCGGTAACGGCGATGTGTTCGTGGTGGGTGGCGTGGAGCACATGGGCCACGTCAGCATGATGCACGGCGTCGACCCCAACCCGCACCTGTCCTTGCATGCCGCCAAGGCTTCCGGGATGATGGGCCTGACTGCAGAAATGCTCGGCAAGATGCACGGCATCACCCGTGAGCAGCAGGACCTGTTCGGCTTGCGTTCGCACCAGCTGGCCCACAAGGCCACGGTCGAGGGCAAGTTCAAGGACGAGATCATCCCGATGCAGGGCTACGACGAGAACGGCTTCCTGAAGGTGTTCGATTTCGACGAAACCATTCGCCCGGAAACCACCCTCGAAGGCCTGGCGTCGCTCAAGCCTGCGTTCAACCCGAAAGGCGGTACGGTCACGGCCGGTACCTCGTCGCAGATCACCGACGGCGCCTCGTGCATGATCGTCATGTCTGGTCAGCGTGCCATGGACCTCGGTATCCAGCCATTGGCGGTGATCCGTTCGATGGCAGTGGCCGGTGTCGACCCCGCAATCATGGGCTACGGCCCGGTGCCATCGACCCAGAAAGCCCTCAAGCGTGCCGGCCTGACCATGGCCGATATCGACTTCATCGAGCTCAACGAAGCCTTCGCTGCACAGGCCCTGCCCGTGCTGAAAGACTTGAAAGTGCTCGACAAGATGGATGAGAAGGTTAACCTGCACGGCGGCGCCATTGCTTTGGGCCATCCGTTCGGTTGCTCCGGGGCGCGGATTTCCGGCACCCTGCTCAACGTCATGAAGCAAAATGGCGGTACGCTGGGTGTTGCGACCATGTGCGTCGGCCTGGGCCAAGGTATCACCACTGTCTTCGAACGCGTCTGATCGCGTAGCGGGACAGCAGCCGGGGCCTAGTGCCCCGGTTTTGTTTTTTCAGGTTTTCTTCAGGAGGTGTGCAACATGCAGATACAACCAGGCGTATACCGGCATTACAAAGGGCCTGAGTACCGTGTCTTCAGCGTTGCGCGGCACTCCGAAACCGAAGAGTGGATGGTGTTCTACCAATGCCTGTATGGTGATTACAGCTTCTGGGTACGTCCCCTTTCGATGTTCCAGGAGTCCGTCGAATTTGACGGCGAGCAGGTGCCACGCTTTGCTTTGGTCAAGGCCGAAGAGGGGCTGCCCGGGTTGCTGGGCAAGTCGCACGCGTGATCGTCCGAGCTTGACCTCGCACTTTTGCCACTATATATAGCGGTGCCGCGTCTGGCACTTGGCGCGTTTTTTATCTTCAGATTCAGGAATACTCCGATCCATGGGCAAATCGCTGGTCATTGTGGAATCCCCGGCCAAGGCCAAGACCATCAACAAGTACCTGGGCAACCAGTACGTGGTGAAGTCGAGTATCGGCCATATCCGAGACCTCCCCACCAGCGGTTCGGCCAGCGCGAGCAAAGAGCCGGCCGCCAAGCGTGGCAAGGCTGCGGGTGAGGCGCCGGCGCTTTCGCCGAAAGAGAAGGCCCGCCGCCAGCTGGTGGCACGCATGGGCGTCGACCCCGACCATGGCTGGAAGGCCAAGTACGAGATCCTGCCTGGCAAGGAAAAGGTGATCGAAGAGCTGCGCCGCCTGGCCAAGGATGCCGACACCATCTATCTCGCAACCGACTTGGACCGCGAAGGGGAAGCCATTGCCTGGCACCTGCGTGAGGCCATCGGGGGTGACGACACCCGCTACAAGCGCGTGGTGTTCAACGAAATTACCAAGAAGGCCATTCAGGAAGCGTTCTCGCAGCCAGGCGAGCTGGACATCGACCGGGTCAACGCCCAGCAGGCGCGGCGTTTCCTCGACCGCGTGGTCGGTTACATGGTTTCGCCGCTGCTGTGGGCCAAGATTGCCCGTGGCCTGTCCGCTGGCCGCGTGCAGTCGGTAGCGGTGAAGCTGGTGGTTGAGCGAGAGCGTGAGATCCGCGCGTTCATCCCGGAAGAGTATTGGGAGATCCACGCCGACCTCGGCACCGCCAAGAACGCGAAGGTGCGTTTCGAGGTGGCGCGCGAGAAGGGCGAGGCCTTCAAGCCGCTGAATGAAGCTCAGGCCATGGCTGCACTGGAAAAGCTCAAGGCTTCCAGTTACAGCGTGGTCAAGCGCGAAGACCGCCCGACCAGCAGCAAGCCATCGGCACCGTTCATTACGTCCACCTTGCAGCAAGCGGCCAGTAACCGCCTGGGCTTCGGTGTGAAGAAAACCATGATGATGGCCCAGCGCTTGTACGAAGCCGGTTACATCACCTACATGCGTACCGACTCGACCAACCTGTCGGCTGACGCCCTGGATATGGCACGCAGCTACATCGAGCGGGAGTTCGGCAAGCAGTACCTGCCGGAGGCGCCACTGGTTTACGGCAGCAAGGAGGGCGCCCAGGAGGCGCACGAAGCGATTCGGCCTTCTGACGTGAATACCCACCCGACCAAGCTCAGCGGCATGGAGCGTGACGCCGAGCGCCTGTACGAGCTGATCTGGCGCCAGTTCCTGGCGTGCCAGATGCCGCCAGCGCAGTACCTGTCCACCAGCGTTACCGTCGCTGCCGGCGATTTCGAGCTGCGTGCCAAGGGCCGCATCCTCAAGTTCGACGGCTACACCCGTGTGCTGCCACAGCAGAGCAAGCCGGGCGAAGACGACGTGCTGCCAGAGATGGTTCAGGGTGAAGCGCTGAAACTGATCCAGATCGACCCGAGCCAGCACTTTACCAAGCCGCCTGCACGCTTTACCGAAGCCAGCCTGGTCAAGGAAATGGAAAAGCGCGGCATTGGCCGCCCATCGACCTACGCGGCGATCATTTCCACCATCCAGGACCGTGGCTATGTGACGCTGCACAACCGCCGCTTCTACTCCGAGAAGATGGGCGATATCGTCACCGAGCGCTTGTCGGAGAGCTTCTCCAACCTGATGGACTACGGCTTTACCGCCGACATGGAAGAGAACCTCGACGACGTGGCCCAGGGCGAGCGTGACTGGAAGAACGTGCTCGACGAGTTCTACGGCGATTTCAGCAAAAAGCTGCAGACTGCCGAGTCCAGCGAAGACGGCATGCGCGCAAACCAGCCGACCATGACCAACATTCCGTGCAAGGAATGTGGTCGGCCGATGATGATTCGCACCGCCTCTACAGGCGTGTTCCTGGGCTGCTCTGGCTACAGCCTGCCGCCGAAGGAGCGCTGCAAGGCTACCGTCAACCTGGTGCCGGGCGACGAGATTGCCGCTGACGACGAGGGCGAGTCGGAATCGCGCGTGTTGCTGGGCAAGCACCGTTGCCCGATCTGCGCCACGGCGATGGACGCCTACCTGCTGGACGAGAAACACAAGCTGCACATCTGCGGTAACAACCCTGATTGTGTCGGTTACGAGATCGAAGAGGGCAACTACCGCATCAAGGGTTACGAAGGGCCGAGCCTGGAGTGCGACAAGTGCGGTAGCGAGATGCAATTGAAGACCGGCCGTTTCGGCAAGTTCTTCGGCTGCACCAACCCGGCGTGCAAGAACACCCGCAAGCTGCTCAAGAGCGGCGAGGCGGCGCCACCGAAGATGGACAAGGTGGACATGCCGGAGCTCAAGTGCGAGAAGGTCGACGATACCTACGTGCTGCGCGACGGTGCTTCCGGATTGTTCCTGGCTGCCAGCCAGTTCCCCAAGAACCGCGAAACCCGTGCGCCGCTGGTGCTGGAGATTGTGCCGCACAAGCATGAGATTGACCCGAAGTACCACTTCCTGTGCGATGCGCCGCAGAAAGACCCGGATGGCCGCCCGGCGGTGATTCGCTACAGCCGCAAGACCAAGGAGCAGTACGTGCAATCCGAGGTCGATGGCAAGCCGACCGGCTGGAAGGCGTTCTACGACGGTAATGCCTGGAAGGTTGAAGACAAGCGCTGATCCATCGGTGCTGTAATGTGGGGCCGCTTTGCGGCCCCAATCATTTATGATGCAGATATCCGCCTTGTAGCCTTATGGGAGGGCACTGAAATGGCCCAGGAACTCTACACCCGCACCAACCAGAAACTGTTCTTCGCCGGCCTCGCCCTCGAGTCCATGGCCAAGGCTGAACAAAGCCAGGCCATGAATGCCCAAGGCCTGGTTCAGGCTGAGCGCGAGTCGGCGCTGTTCCACCTGTATGGCGCTCTGTTAGGCCTGTGCCATGAAATCGGGGGCTTCTATCGCCTGCCGGTCGTCGCAACGGTGGAGCAAGCCCTGGCCGACGATGCCCTGAACGGTATCGCCATTCCGGAGGTGGCCGAGTTGCTGGAACTGGCCCGCCAGCGGGAAACCTGGCTGGCGCAAATGCTCGGTGCTTATGCCGATTTGTTCCGACCACCGGTCGCCAGAAAAGCGCCGAAAACCGACGTTACCCAACCCCTGATTCAAGCTGTCAATCTTGATGAGCCTGAGCATCCAGCGCTGTCGCGTGCCGAGCTGGAAAGCTGGCGCAATGACCTTAAAAGTTTGGTGAGACGTTTCCGTGACGCGTTGAGTGAGTGCTGATAGCCGCAACGGCTGGTACAATAATCGCCTTTCGCGGAGAACTGCCATTTATGTCTACGTCTTTTCTGGAAATTGTCGAGTTGCCTGACGGCCGCATCGAGCTTCGTCGCGCCGAGGATGAGGGCTCTCTGGTAACCCTGGATTTCTCGGAAGACGCCAAGGTGTTCCTGCAGGGTCAGCATGTGGAAGTGGCCAAGGCCATGCTCAGTGTGGGCGTGCAGATGGCCGGTCGCCTGATGGATGGCGAGCTCGAGCGTGATGAAGGGCCGCGTGTGCTGCACTGAGTGTGCAGCAGCGTATCAGGCTATTTGAAGTGACAGGCAGAGCCTGAACATCAGCCGAGGCGGATGTTCAGGCTTTGTGCGTTTCCGGCACTGGCTGCACGTAGCAGTTGCTGGCGTGCAGTGGCATTGACGTTGCCCAGCCAGCTCACCACGGTGTGGCTGAGGCCCAGGTGCAAAGCCTCACAGGCCAGTTGCAGCGCACTTTGATTGCTCCGGGGTTGCAGCAGCAGAATACGTTCACGGTTGAGCCCGGCATCGCGCAGCCAGGCCTGGGTCAGGCTTGGCGGTGGGGCGATCAGGGTCAGCCAACGGGCCTCGTCCTCTTCGCTCAGTTCGCGCAGCACGGGTGCCAGCAGGCTTTGGCAGTGGCCAGGGGCACCGCGCAGCGACAGTTCGCTGAACAGCTCGGGCTGACTGCTCTTGCGCGCCGGTTCCCTGGCTTTCAAACCAGGCAGCACGGGCTGAGCGAGGAATGCTTCGAACAGGGGCAACTGGGCTTGCTCGGGTGCGTGAATGAACTGCTGCATGACGCCTCCTGGATCAGCGGCGAATGACGCCGACGCTCAAGCCCTCGATCACCAGCTCCTGTTCTTTCAGGTCGACTTCGATGGGGGCGAATTCGGGGTTTTCGGCAAGCAGCCAGACTTTGCTGCCTTCGCGCTTGAAGCGCTTGACGGTCACTTCGTCGCCGATACGCGCTACCACGATCTGGCCGTTACGGGCTTCACGGCAGGTGTGCACCGCCAGCAGGTCACCGTCGAAGATGCCGACGTCCTTCATGCTCATGCCGTGTACGCGCAGCAAATAGTCGGCTTGGGGGTGGAAGAAGGCAGGGTTGATGTTGCAGGATTGCTCGATGTGCTGTTCGGCAAGAATCGGCGCACCGGCAGCGACCCGGCCGATGATGGGCAGGCCGGCTTCTTCGGCCTTGGCTTCCAGGCCAGGGATGCGGATGCCGCGGGAAGCGCCCGGCGTCATTTCGATCGCGCCCTTGCGGGCAAGGGCCTTGAGGTGCTCCTCGGCGGCATTGGGCGACTTGAAGCCCAGCTCCTGAGCAATCTCGGCGCGGGTAGGCGGGAAGCCGTTGTCTTCCAGGCAGCGCTTGATGAACGCGAGAATTTCGGCTTGGCGTGGCGTCAGTTTCAACATGGTAAGCGCTCTGTCTTTTTGTACAGTGACTGGGATTATATACAGTACTGGGTGCGCTGCAAGCCAAAAACCGCAATAAACAGAAGAGGTGGCGCTTGCAGTGGGCCGGCTGGCGCTTTTAAATGGCGACCGCCCAGTCACCGAGCCTTGACAGAAGCAGGGCTGAAACGTATGTTTCAAACACCTGTTTGTCTGACGGAGTAGTCGGAGTAGTCATGGCCCAATCGGAAACCGTTGAACGCATTCTCGATGCTGCCGAGCAGCTGTTCGCGGAAAGGGGGTTCGCCGAAACCTCGTTGCGGCTGATTACCAGCAAGGCCGGGGTCAACCTGGCGGCAGTCAACTATCATTTCGGCTCCAAGAAGGCGCTGATCCAGGCTGTTTTTTCCCGTTTCCTCGGCCCATTCTGCGCCAGTCTCGAGCGTGAGCTGGAGCGCCGCCAGGCCAAGCCGGAGCAAAAGCCCAGCCTTGAAGAACTGCTGGAAATGCTCGTGGAGCAGGCGCTGGCCGTGCAGCCGCGTAGCAACAACGACCTGTCGATCTTCATGCGCCTGCTGGGTCTGGCGTTCAGCCAGAGCCAGGGTCACCTGCGGCGCTATCTGGAAGACATGTACGGCAAGGTGTTCCGCCGCTACATGCTGCTGGTGAACGAGGCTGCGCCACGCATTCCGCCACTGGAACTGTTCTGGCGTGTGCACTTCATGCTGGGTGCCGCGGCCTTCAGCATGTCCGGTATCAAGGCCTTGCGGGCGATTGCCGAGACTGACTTCGGCATCAATACCTCGATCGAGCAGGTGATGCGCCTGATGGTGCCTTTCCTGGCGGCAGGCATGCGCGCTGACAGCGGTGTAACCGACGAGGCGATGGCCACTGCGCAGCTGCGTCCGCGAACCAAGACCAGTTCGGCTACAGCCAAGGCCTGAAGGCTGGGCGTGGCGGGGCGCTTCCGCTAAGCTAGCGCCCATGCCCTATCTCGATCTACTTCACATTTCCCTTGCTGACCAGCGCCTTTATGGCTTCGCCGGTGGCCAACAGCGCGTGTCTGCCGGTGTCTGCTGCCCCCCGGTGGGCTTCTCTCTGTCTTCAATGAAGGATTACCCATGACTGTCAGCCTGCAAGGCTCCCTGATGGTGGATATCGCCGGTAAATGGCTGACCGCCGAAGACCGTCAACTGCTTCGCCAGCCGGAAGTGGCTGGCCTGATCATCTTCGCCCGTAATATCGATAGCCCGCGCCAGGTGCGCGAACTGTGCGCGTCCATCCGCGCTATTCGCCCCGAACTGATCCTGGCAGTGGACCAGGAAGGTGGTCGCGTACAGCGTCTGCGCCAGGGCTTTGTGCGCCTGCCGGCCATGCGTGCGCTGGCCGATAACGACAATGCCGAGTACCTGGCTGAGCTGTGCGGCTGGCTGATGGCGACCGAGGTACTGGCGGTTGGCCTGGACCTCAGCTTTGCTCCGGTGCTCGACCTGGACCACCAGCGTAGCGCCGTGGTGGGCAGCCGCGCCTTCGAGGGTGACCCGCTGCGTGCAACGCGACTGGCCGGCGCGTTCATCCGTGGCATGAATGCGGCAGGTATGGCCGCGTGTGGCAAGCATTTCCCAGGGCATGGCTGGGCCGAAGCCGATTCGCATGTGGCCATCCCCACCGATGAGCGCAGCCTGGAACAACTGCGCCAGGCCGACCTGGTGCCGTTTACCCGCCTGAGCGGGCAACTGGCGGCAGTGATGCCGGCGCATGTCATCTACCCGCAGGTTGACAACCAGCCCGCTGGCTTCTCGCGGCGTTGGTTGCAGGACATCCTGCGTGGCGAGCTGGGCTTTGATGGGGTGATTTTCAGTGATGACCTGTCGATGGCTGGTGCGCATGTAGTTGGCGACGCGGCCAGCCGTATCGAGGCGGCGCTGAGCGCCGGTTGTGATATGGGCCTGGTGTGCAATGACCGGGCGGCGGCGGAGCTGGCGCTGAGTGCGGCGCAGCGCATGAAGGTCAAGCCATCGCCGCGGATTGCCCGGATGCGTGGGCAAGGGTTTGCGCGGACCGATTATCGCCAGCAGCCGCGCTGGCTGGAGGCGTTGGGGGCGTTGAGGGAAGCTCAGCTGGTCGATTGACTGCGCTGGCCTGTTCGCGCTCACAGGTACCGCATCTCTTACGACGACCTGTGCCCAACCACTGATGCGTGTGTGTGTAGGCGCGGGTTTACCCGCAAATACGGTGGCGGCGGCAACGCTGAACGGCGGGTGGTAATTGGCCAGCAGGCCCGGCCTCTTCGCGGGTAAACCCGCTCCTACAGCGGCCTGTGCCGAATCACCGATGCGTGTGTAGGCGCGGGCTTGCCCGCGAAGAGGCCCGCACAGGCTGTATCCGCTTTTGGTCTACCGCCCGCGCTTTCCAGGCAATGGCGCAAACAGGGCCTCGATTTCTTCATCGCCAAGCCGCCATTGCCCAGCCTGCCCGCCGTCCAGCAGGCTGGCCGCCAATGCAGCCTTTTCCTGCTGCAACAACTGGATCTTCTCTTCCACCGTACCCCGGGTAATCAGCTTGAACACGAACACCGGCTTGTCCTGGCCGATGCGGTAGGCACGGTCGGTAGCTTGGTTTTCGCTGGCCGGGTTCCACCAGGGGTCGAAGTGGATCACGGTGTCCGCCGCCGTCAGGTTCAAGCCTACGCCCCCTGCCTTGAGGCTGATCAGGAACACTTCGCTTTCACCTTGCTGGAACTGCTGCACTGGCGTGCGACGGTCACGGGTGTCACCGGTCAGCAAGCTGTAGCGGATTTTGCGCTTCTCGAGCTCCTGTTCGATCAGCGCCAGCATCGAGGTGAACTGTGAGAACAACAACACCCGGCGCCCTTCGCTGAGCAGTTCTTCGAGCATCTCCAGCAGCGCACCCAGCTTGCCCTTGTCGGCCTGGTTGCCTTTGCTTTCTACCCCCTTGACCAGGCGCAGGTCACAGCACACCTGGCGCAGCTTGAGCAACGCATCGAGGATCACGATCTGGCTGCGTGCGGCGCCATTGCGGGCGATTTCGTCGCGGACTTTCTGGTCCATGGCCACTCGCACGGCTTCGTACGTATCGCGCTGGGCATCACTGAGTTCGACCCAGTGCACCATCTCGGTCTTGGCCGGCAGTTCTGTGGCCACCTGCTCCTTGGTGCGGCGCAGCAGGAACGGCCGGATGCGGCTGGCCAGGTGGGCCATGCGCTCGCTGTCACCGTGGCGCTCGATCGGGTTGCGGTAATCCTGGTTGAAGCGCTTCAGGTCGCCCAGCCAGCCGGGCATCAGGAAGTGGAAGATCGACCACAGTTCGCCCAGGTTGTTTTCCATTGGCGTGCCGGTCAGGCACAGGCGCTGCCCGGCCTGTAGCTCGCAGACGGCGAGGGCAGCCTTGCTGCTGCTGCTCTTGATGTTTTGCGCCTCGTCCAGTATCAGCACGTGCCAGGCCAGGGGACGCAGCTGTTCCAGGTCGCGTGGCATCAACGCGTAAGTGGTCAGGACCAGATCGTACTCATGGAGTTTGGTGAAGTGCTTGCTGCGCCCCGGCCCATGCAGTGCCAGGACGCGCAGGTCGGGGGCGAAGCGCTGGGCTTCGTCCAGCCAGTTGGGTATGAGGCTGGTCGGCATGACTGCCAGGGCCGGTGCATTCAGGCGCCCGGACTGTTTCTCCAGCAGCAGATGGGCCAAGGCCTGCAGGGTCTTGCCCAGGCCCATGTCGTCGCCGAGGATACCGCCGGTACCCATCTCGCGCAGGGCCTGCAGCCAGTTCAAGCCTTGCTGCTGATAGGGGCGCAAGCTGGCCTGCAGCCCTGTGGGTGGTTCTACCTGCAGGTCCCGGGCATCGCGCAGGCGCCGGCCCAGATCGCGTACGTGCTCGCCACCTTCCCAGTGCAGGGGCAGGCCTTCGATTTCGTTCAGGCGCGCGGCGTCGGCGCGCTCCATGCGCAGGGAAGGGCCTGCCGTGTCCTCGTGCAGGTAGAGCTCGCCCAGGGTACCCATGACTGCCTTGATGCGGCCGTAGGGCAGGGCGACGCGCAAAGCCGGGGCATCGAGACGGCCGCGATTGAGGTCGATCAGCAGATGTTCGTCATCACTGCGCCGGGCCAGTTCGCTGGGGCGTAGCAGCTCCGGGCTGCTGCGCAGCAGGTGCAACACGATCGGCAGCAGGCTGTGGCGCTGGCCATCGACCACGATGCCGAGTTCCAGGTCGAACCATTCATGGCCAGGCGCTTCGTCGATGGTTGCATACCAGTCGTCCACCTCCTGCAGGTTGAAGGCGAAGTCGCGGTGAATATCGATGTCCCAGCCGGCTTCGCGCAGGCGCGGCAGGCCTTCGCGGGCAAAGCGCAGCCAGGCTTCGTCGTCAGGCAACTGGTGCATTTCGCCGGCGCTGTCGGGTAGGGCCTTGCTCTGCCGTGTGGCGGGTTTGAAGCCGAAATCGCGCAGCACCTTGCGCAGCGCCTGCTCGGCTTGAGTCTGGCGGCGAATGCGCTGGCTGGTGCTGCCTGCCAGGCGGGTCAGCGGCTTCTCGTCGGTGCCGCTGGCCTGCAAGCCGTCATAATCGAACGCCAATGCGGCGCGGTGTTGCATCTGCCGTTGCATGCGACCGGTTTTCGGCATGTAGGCGGTGTATTCAAGGCTGCCGAGAGCAAGAAGGGGCTTTGGCTGGATGTTATCGAGCAACTGCTCCTGCACTTGCGTCGGGGTCGGCACCTTGTGGCTGAGGGCATTGAGCTTGTGGCTCAGGGGTACGACCAGGTGTTCCGGCACATCGGGTGCGATAGTCAGCTGCACGGCGACGTGGGGATCCAGGCTGTGCTCGACCTTGCCCACTTCACGCGTCGGCAGGTCCAGGTAGTAAAGCGGCAGCAGCGGGATGACGCAGCGCAGCATCGCTTCGCCGCTGTACCACCGTCCCCGGTAATTTCCGTTGTCCAGGCGTACCCAGCGAAACTCGGCGTGGCGCACCGGGCCTTCATGAAGCAGGGGAAGGTCGGTATCGAAGAACATTCGGCCAGTTTCGAGTGCGCGCCGGAACAGCTCGCCACCTTCATGGCCCTTCAATTTGTAGCCCCGATCCTGGCCGCCGCCCTGATTCAGGGCCGAGAGCAGGCGCAGAATGCGGATGTCTTCGTCTGTTACGAAGCGCGGTGGCTCGTAGAGGAAATCGTAAAGGGACTGGACGCGGCTGAAGCGGATGCCGTCCTCCGTTCGCGTGCCCTTGCGCACGAGCAGGGCGCAGCCCGCATCGTCGGTGAGCTGCAGCTGATAGCACACCATGCGCCTGCGTTTGTCTTCGGTCGCGTCGGCTTTGGGTGGGGCCTGCTCCAGGCCGCTCAACCAGTGCTGCAGTTCGGCGGACAAGGTGCCCGGGTTGGCTTGCGTGTCCTTACGGCTGGAAAAGCGCTCGCTGACGCAGAAAAGTACAGCGGCGCAATGCTTGCAGTTTTGCCGTACCGGGCAATCGCAGTCACCGCGCACATGGCACCGGCCGCCCGCTACGTGCAACTTGATGTGTTGCCGGTAGTGGTTGTTGCCGCTCCCCTGGCAACTGGCCGTTATGGTTGGCCCATGAATGCCTTCCAGTTCGGCCCTGCCTTCCTCGGCATAGCGCTCACCGCGCTGCAGGGCAGCTTTGCTGAACGATTGAATCCAGTTCGGATAGGCGTTCACCATTTCGGCGGCATCGTCCTTCATGGGCTTACTGCTCCATCATCTCCGGGTCCATCACCGGCATTTTCGGCGTGCCTGGTGGGGTCACCTTCAGCAGCACCGCCAGGTGCCCGCCGTCGAGAAAGGTCAGCTGGCCGCCCTTGACGTTGCTGTTGCTCTGCCTGAACTGCTCGCTTTGCAGCACGCTGCCGTTGCCATCCAGCTGGTTGACCCAGAAGTTGGCCTCGACGGTGATGAAGCGGCCTTCAGCGATGCTCAGGTTGCCTTCGATCGGGAAGTGCCCGAACTGTTCGGTGCCTTCGCCCAGGGCGATGCGGCTGGGTGCGTTGCCCACCTGCTGTTGCCAGGCCTTGTGCATCAGCACGGTGTAGTCGGCGGTGGCTTCCAGGCGGGTGGCTTCATCTTCCAGTGCTGGGCGGCGCTCGGCGTCTTTCGCCAGGCGTGGGGCGCCAGCGCTCCAGTCTTCGAGGGCGAACGGGCTGGTGAAGGCGGGCACGCTGTTCTGCCGCACCAGAATCATTTCTACCTGATACAAGCCTTCGGCGAAGGCAGCTGGGGCGAACAGCGCCAGCAGCAGGGTCAGGCAACGGATGGCACGCATGAGTCTTCCTTAGGCAGGCTGTGGGGTCAGGCGCTCGAACAGCGCCTCCAGGGTATTGAAGCGTTCGTCGGGGCGTTCCATCGGTACCAGGAAGCGGAACTGGGTGGCGCCTTCGAACTTGTAACGTTTGGGCTGACCCTGGATCAGCTTGATCAGGGTCAGTGGGTCGACCGGGGTTTCGGCTTCGAACTCGAGCTTGCCACCGTTGGGCCCCGCATCGACTTTCTTGATGCCGAGCTTTTCCGCGTGCAGCTTTAGTGACGTCAGGCGCATCAGGTTCTTGGTCGGCTCTGGCAGCAAGCCGAAGCGGTCGATCATCTCGACCTGCAAGTCCTTGAGGCCCTCTTCGTCGGCAGCCGAGGCTATGCGTTTGTACAGGATCAGGCGCGCATGCACGTCAGGCAGGTAGTCCTCGGGGATCAGTGCCGGCAGGCGCAGGTTGATCTCCGGGCCGCCACCCAGGGGTTGCTCAAGGTTCGGCTGGGTACCTTTACGGATTGCCTTGACCGCACGTTCGAGCATTTCCATGTACAGGGTGAAGCCCACTGCCTGGATCTGCCCACTCTGGCCTTCGCCCAGCAGCTCGCCGGCACCGCGGATTTCCAGGTCGTTGGTGGCCAGCACAAAGCCTGCGCCAAGGTCTTGCGTGTTGGCGATCGCTTCCAGGCGCTTTTCGGCGTCGGCGCTCACCTTCTGACGGGTAGGTGTAAGCAGGTAGGCGTAGGCCTGGTGATGGCTACGGCCAACGCGGCCACGCAGCTGGTGCAGCTGGGCCAGGCCGAACTTGTCGGCGCGCTCGATGACGATGGTGTTGGCGCTGGGCACGTCGATACCGGTTTCGATAATGGTCGAGGCCACCAGCACGTTGAAACGCTTGTGGTAGAAATCGCTCATCACCTGTTCCAGCTCGCGTTCGCGCATTTGCCCGTGGCCGATGCCGATGCGTGCCTCGGGCACCAGCTCGGCAAGGTCGGCGGCGCATTTTTCGATGGTTTTCACATCGTTGTGCAGGTAGTACACCTGGCCACCGCGCAACAGTTCGCGCAGCAGCGCCTCCTTGACCGTGCTCTTGTTCTGTTCCATGACGAAGGTGCGCACAGACAGGCGGCGTGCTGGCGGCGTGGCGATGATTGACAGGTCGCGCATGCCCGCCACCGCCATGTTCAGCGTGCGCGGAATCGGCGTGGCGGTCAGGGTGAGGATATCGACCTCGCTGCGCAGCGCCTTCAGCTGTTCTTTCTGGCGCACGCCAAAGCGGTGCTCTTCATCGATGATGGCCAGGCCCAGGTCTTTGAAGCGCACGTCATCCTGCAGCAGCTTGTGGGTGCCGATGAGGATGTCGATCTTGCCTTCGGCAAGGTCCGCGGCGGCGGCGGCCACTTCCTTGGCCGATTTGAAGCGGCTCATCACTTCCACGGTCACGGGCCAGTCGGCAAAGCGGTCGCGGAAGCTGTTGTAATGCTGCTGGGCAAGCAGGGTGGTGGGCACCAGTACGGCCACCTGGCGGCCACTGTGCACGGCGATGAACGCCGCGCGCATGGCCACTTCGGTCTTGCCGAAGCCCACGTCGCCGCAGACCAGGCGGTCCATTGGCTTGGGTGCCAGCATGTCGGCGCGCACGGCCTCGATGGCGGCCTGCTGGTCCGGGGTTTCCTCGAACGGGAAGCCGGCGCTGAAGGTGGCGTAGTCGGCGGACGGGTCGGCAAACGCGTAGCCCTTGCGCGCGGCGCGGCGGGCATAGATGTCGAGCAGTTCGGCGGCCACGTCGCGGACCTGTTCGGCGGCCTTGCGCTTGGCTTTCTGCCAGGCCTCCGAACCCAGCCGGTGCAACGGCGCCAGGGCGTCGTCGCTGCCGGTGTAGCGGGCGATCAGGTGCAGGTTGGCCACCGGCACATACAGCTTGGCGTTCTCGGCGTATTCCAGCGTCAGGAATTCGGCGGCCTGGCCGTCGATTTCCAGGGTGGCCAGGCCCAGGTAGCGCCCGACGCCATGGTCGATGTGCACCACCGGCGCACCTTCGCGCAGCTCGGTGAGGTTCTTGATAACCGCGTCGTTGGCGGTTTCGCCGCGCTTGTCACGGCGCCTGCGCTGCATCACCCGCTGGCCGAACAGTGGGCTTTCGGCAATCAGGGCCAGCCCTGGATCGTCCAGCAGCAGGCCGTCGTCCAGCGGGGCGATGGTGATCGCCAGGCGCTCGGCACCGGTAATGAAATCGTCCCAGCCTTCGACGGTATGCGGGCGCAGCTTCAGCCGTTCGAGCAGCTCCAGCAGCACTTCCCGGCGGCCCGCTGATTCGGCGGTGAAGAGTACGCGGCCGGGGAACTGGTCGAGGAAGTTGGCCAGCTCGGCCAGCGGCTGGTTGGCCTTGGCCTCGATGGCCAGGTTGGGCAGGGCGCGCGCCGGGAAGCGCTCGCGGCCCACGCCAGGCTCGAGCGCTTCGCTGCTGACCACCACCCGCGGCCACTGCTTGAGCCGGGCGAAGCAATCTTCCACCGGCAGGAACAGCTCGGCCGGCGGCAACAGCGGCCGGCTGAGGTCGCCGCGGCGGTCTTCATAGCGCCCGCGCACGTCGTTCCAGAAGTGCTCGGCGGCCTGTTCCACACCGGGTAGCGAGAACACCTGGGTGTCGGTCGGCAGGTAGTCGAACAGGGTCGAGGTTTCTTCGAAGAACAGCGGCAGGTAGTACTCGATACCGGCGGGGATGATGCCGCTGGCCAGGTCCTGGAAGATTGCACTGCGGCGGAAGTCGACGTCGAAGCGCTCGCGAAAGCGTGCCTTGAAGCGGGTCACTTCTTCCTTCTGCATCGGGAATTCGCGTGCCGGCAGCAGGCGCACCGAATCCACCTTGTCGATCGAGCGCTGGGTCTCGGGGTCGAAGGTGCGCAGCGTTTCGATCTCGTTATCGAACAGGTCGATGCGATAGGGCAGTTTGCTGCCCATCGGGAACAGGTCGATCAGCGCGCCGCGCACGGCGAACTCGCCATGCTCGTAGACGGTGTCGACACAACGGTAGCCGCTGGCCTCCAGGCGCAGGCGCATCTGTTCCACGTCGATGGTCTGGCCCACATCCAGCACCAGGCTGCTGCCCAGCAGAAAACGCGTGGGTGCCAGGCGGTGCAGGGCGGTGGTGATCGGCACCACGAGGATGCCGTGGCTCAGCTCCGGCAGGCGGTACAGGCTGGCGATGCGCTGGGAGATGATGTCCTGGTGCGGCGAGAACAGGTCGTAGGGCAGGGTTTCCCAATCGGGGAACGGCAGCACTGGCAGGTCTGGGGCAAAGAAGCGCAGCTCCTGCTCCAGACGGTCGGCGGCCTGGCTGTCGGCCGTCAGCAGCAGGGTGAAGCGGCCAGCGCTGCTGGCGGCTTCGGCGATGGCAAGGCTGAGGGCGGCACCGGGCAGGTTGCCCCAGGTTTGTTTGCCGGCCGTGGCCGACATTTGCGGTAGGCGCAGAACTGACACGGGAGATTGCACTCCAAGCGTTGCGGCAAAGAGACCGATTGTACCGGTGACGGTGCCGGCTGTCAGGCTCGAAAGGGCATGAACGCTGGCTTGCGTCACTGCGTCAGGCACTCATTGCCGGTTCCGCGTTGGGGCGTCATAATGTAGCCCCTTTTTTCTGTCCCTACATGTGGAAGGTTCCCGTGACTCAGAAGCCCGACCAGTGTCTTGGTGAGTGGATTGATCGTGAAGCCCTGGCTGAAGCGATGATCCCGCTTATCGGTCAGCTCTACCGCAATAACAATGTGGTGAGCTCGATTTATGGCCGCAGCCTGATCAACCGTTCGGTTATCTCGATCCTCAAGGCGCACCGCTTTGCGCGCCACCGCCAAACCGACGAAACCGAACTGTCCGTCCACGAGACATTCCCCCTGCTCAAGGCCATGAGCGAGCTGAAACTGGGCGCCGCATCGGTCGACCTGGGCAAGCTGGCCAACAAGTTCAAGCAGGAAGGCAATGGCCGCACTGCCGAGCAGTTCGTCCGTGAAGAGCTGGCCGACGTGGTCGGTCAGCAGAACGCTTCGGCGCGCAAAGGCACCGACGTTGTCCTGTACGGCTTCGGTCGCATCGGCCGCCTGCTGGCGCGCATCCTGATCGAGAAGACCGGTGGTGGTGACGGCCTGCGTCTGCGTGCCATCGTCGTGCGCAAAGGCGCCGAAAACGACCTGGTCAAGCGTGCCAGCCTGCTGCGCCGTGACTCGGTGCACGGCCCGTTCGATGGCACTATCACCATCGACGAAGCCAACAACACCATCACCGCCAATGGCAACCTGATCCAGGTTATCTACGCCAAGAGCCCGAGCGAAGTCGACTACACCCAGTACGGCATCGACAATGCGCTCATCGTCGATAACACCGGCGTATGGCGTGACGCCGACGGCCTGGGCCAGCACCTGGCCTGCCCGGGTGCTGCCCGCGTGATCCTCACCGCACCTGGCAAGGGCGCGCTGAAGAACATCGTGCACGGTATCAACCACGGTGATATCACTGCCGATGACAAGATCATCTCGGCGGCCTCCTGCACCACCAACGCGATCGTGCCGGTGCTCAAAGCCATCAACGACCAGTACGGCATCGTCAACGGCCACGTCGAAACCGTTCACTCGTTCACCAACGACCAGAACCTGATCGACAACTTCCACAAGGGCAGCCGCCGGGGCCGTGCCGCGCCGCTGAACATGGTAATCACCGAAACCGGCGCCGCCACCGCTGCTGCCAAGGCACTGCCAGTGCTGAAGGGCAAGCTGACCGGCAACGCGATTCGTGTTCCGACGCCGAACGTTTCGATGGCCATCCTGAACCTGAACCTGGAAAAGGCCACCACCCGCGACGAGATCAACGAGTACCTGCGCCAGACCGCCATGCACTCGGAGCTGCACAAGCAGATCGACTACGTGGCTTCGCAGGAAGTGGTTTCGACCGACTTCGTGGGCTCGCGCCACGCCGGTGTGGTTGACGCAGAGGCGACCATCGCCAACGATAACCGCGTTGTTCTGTACGTCTGGTACGACAACGAATTCGGTTATAGCTGCCAGGTGGTTCGTGTGATGGAAGACATGGCCGGTGTGAACCCGCCAGCGTTTCCACGCTGATTCGCTTGTAAGGCAATGAAAAAACGGGAACCTTCGGGTTCCCGTTTTTTTATTCTGAATGTGTGTTGTGAGTGCCGGCCCTTTCGCGGGTAAACCCGCGCCTACAGGATTATCGCTGCCCCTGTAGGCGGGGTTTACCCGCGAAAGGGCCAGCACCGGCAACCGAGAAACCCTACTGTGCGCACAGCCCTACTGTTCATTCTGCTGCTACTCACCGCCTGCAACCAGGGCCCCACCCTGGAGCGCCTGGGTGGCCCGACCATGGGCAGCAGCTACAGCATCCAGTACGTCCGCGAGCCTGGTGGCCCGGAGCCGGCCCAGGTGCAGAGGGCGGTGGAAACCATTCTGCACGACATCGACTACCACTACTCGACTTACCGCGGCGATTCCATCGTAAGCCAGTTCAACCGCTTGCCTGCCGGCCAGTGCCTGGCCCTGCCGCCTGACATGCTCGCGTTGGTCAGCCTGGGCCAGCACCTTGCCGAGCAGAGCGATGGCGCCTTCGACCTCACGGTAGAGCCATTGCTCGACTTGTGGGGCTTCGGCCCTCAGGCCCGTCACCAGCAGGTGCCCGAACCACAGGCACTGGCCCAGGTACGCCGGCGCGTGGGTTACCAGCACTTGCGCGTCACAGGTCGAGCCCTGTGCAAGGATGCCCCGGTGCAGCTCGACTTCAACAGCATCGTCGCCGGTCATGCTGTCGACTTGATCGCTGCGCGCCTGCAGGCCATGGGTATCAGTAGTTTTGTCGCCGAGGCCACTGGCGAGCTGAAGGCGGTTGGCCGCAAGCCTGACGGCAGCCCTTGGCGTATTGCCCTGGAACTGCCCCGCGAAGACCGTCAGGTCGCCCGCCAGATCATCCCGGTCAATAGCCTTTCAGTATCAACCTCGGGTGACTATCGGCACTATTTCGAGCAGAATGGCCGGCGCTATTCGCACACCTTCGATGCCCGCCTCGGGCGCCCGGTCGAACATGACCTGGCTGCCGTTACGGTGCTGGACACCTCAGCACTGCTGGCCGATGGCTATTCGACGCTGCTGCTCATCCTGGGTCCACAGCAAGGCTGGGATTTTGCCGTGGCGCATGACTTGGCTGCGGTTTTGGTGACTCGAGCAGAGGGAGGCTTCGTCTCCCGAGCTACGCCCGCGTTCGAACGGGCAGTGAAAGGCCAGTGAAAGCACAAGCAGGGATGATTGCCGCCAGGGAATGGGTGAAGCATATGTAGTGCGGGCAAAATTGGCCTACGACGCGACCAAGGGTTAATGTGCGCGGCGTTCAGGGTTGATTAGACTGCACCCGAATTTTCTCATGGCGCCCCGGCGGCATGATCGTGCCCCGCGAGCGACCGTGGCTTGCGGGCCAGTTCTGAAGGAGTACGCATGGCTGTCTACAACTACGACGTAGTGGTGCTGGGTTCCGGCCCGGCCGGTGAAGGCGCGGCAATGAACGCCGCCAAAGCAGGGCGCAAGGTGGCGATGGTCGATGACCGTCGCCAGGTCGGTGGCAACTGCACCCACTTGGGTACCATTCCGTCCAAGGCACTGCGTCACTCGGTGCGGCAGATCATGCAGTTCAACACCAACCCGATGTTTCGTGCCATCGGCGAGCCGCGCTGGTTCTCCTTCCCGGACGTGCTGAAAAGCGCCGAGAAGGTCATCGCCAAGCAGGTGGCATCGCGCACCGGCTACTATGCCCGTAACCGCGTCGACGTGTTCGTCGGCACCGGCAGCTTTGCCGACGAGCAAACCGTGGAAGTGGTGTGCCCGAACGGCGTGGTCGAGAAGCTCAACGCCAAGCACATCATCATCGCGACCGGCTCGCGCCCCTACCGCCCGGCCGACATCGACTTCCACCACCCGCGCGTGTACGACAGCGACACCATCCTCAGCCTCAGCCATACCCCGCGCAAGCTGATCGTGTACGGTGCCGGCGTGATCGGTTGCGAATACGCTTCGATCTTCAGTGGCCTGGGCGTATTGGTCGAGCTGGTCGACAACCGTGGCCAGCTGCTGAGCTTCCTCGACTCGGAAATTTCCCAGGCGCTGAGCTACCACTTCAGCAACAACAACATCACCGTGCGCCACAACGAAGAGTACGAGCGTGTCGAAGGCCTGGACAACGGGGTGATCCTGCACCTCAAGTCGGGCAAGAAGATCAAGGCCGACGCGTTGCTGTGGTGCAACGGCCGTACCGGCAACACCGACAAGCTGGGCCTGGAAAATATCGGCATCAAGGTGAACAGCCGCGGTCAGATCGAGGTCGACGAGGCCTACCGCACCACCGTGCCGAACATCTACGGTGCCGGCGACGTGATCGGCTGGCCAAGCCTGGCCAGTGCCGCTCATGACCAGGGCCGGTCGGCCGCTGGCAGCATTGTCGATAACGGCAGCTGGCGCTTCGTCAACGACGTGCCGACGGGTATCTACACCATTCCCGAGATCAGCTCGATCGGCAAGAACGAGCAGGAGCTGACCCAGGCCAAGGTGCCGTACGAAGTGGGCAAGGCCTTCTTCAAGAGCATGGCGCGTGCGCAGATCGCCGGCGAGCCGCAGGGCATGCTGAAGATCCTGTTCCACCGCGAAACCCTGGAAATCCTCGGCGTGCATTGCTTCGGCTACCAGGCTTCGGAGATCGTCCACATTGGCCAGGCGATCATGAACCAGCCGGGTGAGCAGAACAACCTGAAGTACTTCGTCAACACCACGTTCAACTACCCGACCATGGCCGAAGCCTATCGGGTAGCTGCCTATGACGGCCTGAACCGGCTTTTTTGAGCGGCTCCGACCGGTGGCCTGAGCCGGTCGGAGAGACCGATTTCAACCCTACCCGAGGGTGGTCTTGGCCAAACCGGGAAAGTCTGTAATCAGGCTGTCCACACCAAAGTCAGCAAGCCGGCGCATCAGTGCCGGCTCGTTGACCGTCCACACCGACACATGCAAACCCTGGCCCTGTGCTTTGAGCAGGCGCTCGGGGGTGCACAGCGTCCAGTTCAATGCCAGCAGTTCACAGCCGTAGTTCTGTGCCACCTTCAGCGGGTCGAGCCAGGCGTATTCGGCCACCAGCCCGCGCTTCACGTCTGGCACCAGTTCCAGGGCGGCGCCCAGTACTTCGCGTGAACTGGAGGTGATGGTCACCTTGTCCAGCAGGCCATATTGCTGGGCCAGTTCACGGATCGCCAGGACGGTGGTGGCCGCGCGGGTGCGCGAGGCGCTTTTCACCTCCAGTTGCCAGTGTTCGAACGGGCATTTTTCGAACAGCTCTTCCAGTTTCGGGATCGGGCAGGGCTGCACATGGCCCGGGCCGCCTTTGCGGGCATCGATCTTGACCAGTTCGGCGGCCGGGTGCTCGACCACTTTGCCGCGCCGGCCCGTGGTGCGCTTGAGGGTGGGGTCGTGGATGACCATCAGTTCGTTGTCGGATGACAAGTGCAGGTCCAGCTCGCAGCGGGTCACGCCATGGGACAGGCATTGCTGAAAGCTCTTCAGGGTGTTCTCGGGTGCTTCGCCCTTGGCGCCGCGATGGCCGTAGATCAGGGTCACGTTCGTTCCTTCAAATCAGGGAGAAATTGGCTCAGGAGGCGGGGTCGTTCAGTTCCAGCTGCTGGCGCCGTTGCTGTTGCTGGCGCTGCAGGATGTAACGCGCCAGCAGTTGTCGTTGGGCATCGGTCATGTCGATGAACTCGGTGCCGACCTCGAAGCCGCCCTCCGGGCGAGGGTCGCAATGGGTGATCTTGCCGCGCAGCAGCAGGCCATGGGCGCGCGGCATCAGCACCATTTTCACTTTCACCCGGGTACCGGGGGCAATCTGTGTGGCTTGGGCGGATTCGATGCCGCCTTCGGAAATGACCACCGGCAGCGGCTCGCCGACCTCGCCAAGCAGGGTTTGTGCAACCACCGCGCTGAGCAAGTCGAGGCGCTTGTTCTGTGCCCGCAGGAACGCGGCGAGGGTGCGGTCCTTGTCGCTTAGCTGGCGCAACAGGTGTTGCGACTCGAAGTCGGACAGGTGCAGCTCGCTGAGCAGGTTGAACAACGGCGAATCATCTTGCAACACATCTGGTTCAAGGGCTTCGGCCGCGCTAAGGGGGCTTATTTGAAGTGCGATCCGATCTTCGATGCGGTAGTATTCGCGGCGATCTTCTTCGTCTAATGTCGTCATGGCGAACCCAAGGTAGCGGCGGTGGTCCGAGTGTAAAGCCGCCGTAGGCGCCTCGCCACAAGGACGTTCCCTTTCATCCGAACAAGCCCCGACATGTTCAGACCTCTTTTCGCATTCATCGGTACGCGTTATACCCGTGCCAAACGTCGCAATCACTTCGTCTCGTTCATTTCCCTGACCTCGATGATCGGCCTCGCCCTGGGCGTGGTGGTAATGATCGTGGTGCTGTCGGTGATGAACGGTTTCGACCACGAGATGCGCACCCGCGTGTTGGGGATGATTCCCCATGCCACGCTGGAGAGCGGCCAGCCCATTGCCGACTGGCAGGCCCTTGCCCAACAAGTAAAGCAGAATCCGCAGGTGGTGGCGGTTGCACCGTTCACCCAGATGCAGGGCCTGCTGACCCATGATGGCAAGGTGCAGAAGGTGCTGCTCAACGGCATCGACCCTGCTCGCGAGCGCGAGGTGTCGATCATCGACAACTTCGTCCTGCAAGGCCGCCTGGACCAGTTGGCGCCGGGCGAGTGGGGCATCATGATCGGCGACAAGGCGGCGGCCAAGCTGGGCGTTGCCATCGGCGACAAGCTCACCTTCGTCGCCCCCGAGGTCAGCGTGACCCCCGCCGGCATGTTCCCGCGCATGAAGCGCTTCACCGTGGTCGGCACCTTCCACGTTGGCGCGGGGGAGATCGACGGCTACCTGGGCCTGACCAACATCAGCGACCTGTCCCGCCTGCACCGCTGGAAGCCCGACCAGGTCCAGGGCCTGCGCCTGAAGTTCGACGACCTGTTCCAGGCGCCGCGCGTAGCCTGGAGCATCGCCCAGCAGCTGGGCGAACAGGAGTTCTATAGCCGTGACTGGACCCGTACCCACGGCAACCTGTACCAGGCGATCCGTATGGAAAAGGCCATGATCGGCCTGCTGTTGCTGCTGATCGTGGCGGTGGCGGCTTTCAACATCATTTCCACCCTGGTGATGGTGGTCAACGACAAGCGCGGCGACATCGCCATCCTGCGCACCCTGGGCGCCACGCCCGCGCAGATCATGCTCATCTTCATGGTCCAGGGCACGGTGATCGGGGTGATCGGTACCCTGATCGGCGCCGTCGTCGGGATCTTCGCGGCCCTGAACGTGAGCGCGGCGATCGCCGGCATCGAGACACTGATCGGTCACAAGTTCCTCAACGCCGACGTGTACTTCATCGATTACCTGCCGTCGCAGATCCTGGCCCAGGACGTGTACATGGTCTGCGGTGCGGCACTGGTCCTGAGTTTCTTCGCCACCCTGTATCCGGCCTGGCGTGCGGCCCGCACCCAGCCTGCAGAGGCGCTACGTTATGAGTGAGTCGCGCATGAGTGATAAAGCCGTTCTGAGTTGCCGCAACCTGGGCAAGTCCTACGACGAGGGCCCGGAGTCGGTGCAGGTGCTGTCCGGGCTCAACCTGGAACTGCAGGCCGGTGAGCGGGTGGCCATCGTTGGCAGTTCCGGCTCGGGCAAGAGTACCTTGCTCAACCTGCTGGGCGGCCTCGACCGGCCGACCCAGGGTAGCGTGTGGCTGGCTGGCGAAGAGCTGTCGGCACTGGGCGAGCGTGCCCGTGGCCTGCTACGCAACCGTGAGTTGGGCTTTGTCTACCAGTTCCACCACCTGCTGCCGGAATTCACCGCCATCGAGAACGTGTGCATGCCGCTGCTGATCGGCCGAACGCCCATCCCCGAGGCCCGGGAGCGTGCCGAGGCGCTGCTCAAGCGGGTAGGCCTGGGCCACCGCTTGAACCACAAGCCGGCCGAGCTTTCCGGCGGCGAGCGCCAGCGTGTGGCGATTGCCCGGGCGCTGGTCAACCGCCCCGGCCTGGTGATGCTCGACGAGCCGACCGGTAACCTCGACCACCATACCGCCCAAGGCATCCAGGAGCTGATGCAGGAGCTGTCCAGCGCTTCGCGCACGGCATTCCTGGTGGTCACCCACGACCTCAACCTGGCGCGGCAGATGGACCGTGTGCTGAAGCTCGACGATGGCCACCTGGTGGCCATCTGATCGACTGCCGGGGTGGCAGGTGCTGCCCCGTTTTCCTGTTTCCACTGGGTGATTTCGTACATGTTCAGACCCTTGCCCATCTTTATCGGCGCGCGCTACACCCGAGCCAAGCGTCGCAACCACTTCATCTCGTTCATCTCGATGACTTCGATGATCGGCCTGTCGCTGGGCGTGCTGGCGATGATCGTGGTGCTGTCGGTGATGAACGGCTTCCAGCGCGAAATGAGCTCGCGCATTCTCGGCCTGGTGCCGCATGCCGCCATCCTGGGCGTGCAGCCGCTGGACGATTGGCACAAGGTGGCCGACGCCGCCATGAAGAATCCGGCGGTGATGGCTGTGGCGCCGATTACCGAGATGGAAGGCATGCTGTCGTACAAGGGCGCCATGCAGCCGATCCAGGTGGGTGGTATCGACCCGGCCGAGGAGGGCAAGGTTTCCATCGTTGGCCAGCACATCGTCCAGGGCCGCCTGCAGGGCTTGCAGCCCGGTGAGTTCGGTGTGGTCATCGGCGAGCTGACCGCACGCCGCTTCCGCCTGAACACCGGCGACAAGCTGACCTTGATCGTGCCGGAAATCAGCAAGGAACCGGGTGGCATCACCCCGCGCATGCAGCGCCTCACCGTGGTCGGCATCTTCAAGGTCGGCGCCGAGCTGGATGGGTCGCAGGCTTATATCCATGTTGCTGATGCAGCCGAGATGCAGCGCTGGGCGCCAGGCCAGGTGCAAGGTGTGCGGCTGAAGCTGCACGACCTGTATGCCGCTCCGCAGGTGGCCAAGGCGATTGCTGCCGGGCTTGGGGACGACTACCGGGCCGATGACTGGTCGCATACCCAGGGCAGCCTGTTCAGCGCCATGAAAATGGAAAAGACCATGATCGGCCTGTTGCTGATGATGATCATCGCGGTCGCGGCGTTCAATATAATCGCCACCCTGGTGATGGTGGTGAACGACAAGGGGCCGGACATTGCCATCCTGCGTACGTTGGGCGCCACGCCGGCGCAGATCATGGGCACGTTCATGGTCCAGGGCAGCCTGATCGGCATTGTCGGCACGCTGATTGGTGGCGTACTGGGCGTGGTTGCGGCGTTCAATGTCAGCCAGATCGTCGGCTGGCTGGAGCGGGTGAGCGGGCAGCACATCTTTACGTCGGATGTGTACTTCGTCAGCAGCTTGCCGTCGCAGTTGCAGTGGGGGGATGTGGCGATCATCTGCACCGCCGGCCTGGTGATGAGTTTCCTGGCGACCCTTTACCCGGCCTACCGGGCGTCGCAGGTGCAGCCGGCGATTGGCCTGGCGGTTTGATGTTTGCCTGAGATCCTGGGGGCGTAAAGCGCCCCAGGGTTACCGGTCTTGAGTGAACTCGATCACGAATCGGGTCCACCCATCCTCGCATTCTGCCCTTATACGCCCGCCATGGGCCTGCACGATCGACCGGGTAATCGCCAGGCCCAACCCCGCATGCTCGCTACTGCCTTCCCGCCGAGCCGGGTCCACCCGGTAGAAACGGTCGAAAAGCCGCGGTAGTGCCGCCGGGTCGATAGCCAGCCCGGTATTGGCCACGTTGATCGTCGGCCCCGGCCCCAGGGTCACCTTGATCTGTCCTCCTGCCGGGGTAAAACGCATGGCGTTGTCCAGCAGGTTGGACAGCGCCCGGCGCAGCATATGCTGGTCGCCGTGCAGCACCGCTTCACCCTCGCGCAGCATCTGCACGTCGTTGTCTTCTGCCAGAGGCGCGTAGTACTCCAGCAGTGCATCCACCTCGTCATGCAGCGCCAAAGGCGCGTGCCCCGGTACCAGCAGGCCGTGGTCGGCCTTGGCCAGAAACAGCATGTCGTTGATCATCTGCGCCATCCATTGCAGTTCTTCCAGGTTGCCATGCAGCGCCTCTCGGTATTCTTCGAGGCTGCGTGGGCGGGTGAGGGTGACCTGGGTGTGGGTCAGCAGGTTGGACAGCGGCGTACGCAACTCGTGGGCGATATCGGCCGAGAACGCTGACAGGCGCTGGAAGGCATCGTCCAGGCGCTGCAGCATCGCGTTCATGCTGCTGGCCAGCTCGGCCAACTCTTCGGGCATCTGCGCCACCGGCAGACGGGTGGTGAGCGAACGCGCTGACACGCTGGCGGCCACCTGGCCCATCTGCCGCAAGGGGCGAAGGCCGCTGCGGGCGGCCCAGGCACCCAGTAGTGCGGTGGTTAGCGCCGACAGGCCGACCGTCAGCCAGATCAGCCGTTGCATGCCCTGCAGGAAGTGCTGGTGGTGGGTGATGTCGAGGTACAGGGTTAGTCGCGGCGACTGCATGGCGCCCTGTTTCAGGGGCACGGACAGGCTGCGATAGTCGATGCCTTGCGCATGCAGGGTGGCCAGCCCGGTGGCCAGCGCTGCTTGCGGCAGCCCGCTGCGGCTTTCGAACCAGGTGGCGCCATTGCTTGCGCTGATACGCAAGGCCAGGTCGGCCTGGTGACTCAGTTCATCGCGCAGCGCAGGCAAGCGGGCCTGGAGTTCATCAGATGTGCTGACGCCAGCCAGTTGCGTACGAAACAAGGACAGGCGCGAGTCCAGCAGTTGTTGGTCAAGTTCGACGAAATGCTGCTCGCTGGCCCGGCTGAACAGCAGCCCGGCGCCCAGCGAGACGGTGGCGGTGCAGGCGGCGAACAGCAGGGCCAGGCGGTTACCGAGGGAAACCCGGCGCATCACTCGGTGCGCTCTTCGAGTACGTAACCCATGCCGCGTACGGTGTGGATCAGCTTGTTGGGGTGCGGGTCGTCGATTTTCAGGCGCAGGCGGCGGATGGCCACTTCGATCACATTGGTGTCGCTGTCGAAGTTCATGTCCCACACCTGCGAGGCGATCAGCGATTTTGGCAGCACCTCACCCTGGCGGCGCAGCAGCAGCTCAAGGAGTGAGAACTCCTTGGCGGTCAGGTCGATGCGCTGCCCGGCGCGCTCGGCGCGGCGTCGGATCAGGTCCAGGCGCAGGTCGGCCAGGCTCAGGGTCGTGTCCTGGCTCGGGCTGGTGCCACGGCGCAGCAGGCTGCGTACCCGGGCCAGCAGTTCGGAAAAGGCGAACGGCTTGACCAGGTAGTCGTCGGCGCCCAGCTCCAGGCCATGCACGCGATCCTCGACGGCGTCGCGGGCGGTCAGGAACAGCACTGGCGTATCCAGGCCAGCCTGGCGCACGGCCTGAAGAATCTGCCAGCCGTCGCGGCCAGGCAGCATCACGTCGAGGATCAGCAGGTCGTGGTCGCCGGTCAGGGCGAGGAACTGGCCGGTCTCGCCATCGGTAGCCAACTCGGTGGCAAAGCCGGCCTCGCTCAGGCCTTGGCTCAGGTACTGGCCGGTGCGGGCCTGGTCTTCGACGATCAGCAGTTTCATGCACTGTCCATATTCTGAAAGATTGTGCGTAGCCTATGGCGTCGCTTTACCGCTAGCACAGGGGTAATGGGGTGGGTGAAATGATACGTGACGATGTGCCCGCTCGCCCAAGCTGACAAAGTTGTAATGTGCCTGTCAGGTAACTGCCAGTCGCCCCGGCTAATGTGGCTTCATCCTGCTGTGTATTCCCGGAGTCATCATGAAACACCTGTTCATTGCCGCCACCCTTGCCCTGGGCAGCCTGCCGGCTGTCGCTAGCCAGGCGCAGAGCTTCGCCTTTGGCGAGCCTGCCCCGGCGGCCAAGGCCACCCGCACGGTCAACGTGGTGCTCAAGGACATTGCCTTCGAGCCCAAAAGCCTGCAGGTAAAAGCCGGCGAGACGGTACGCTTCGTGCTGGTCAACGAGGGCAACCTGCCGCACGAATTCAACCTGGGCGACAAGGCCATGCATGCCGAACACCAGAAGGAAATGGTTGCCATGCAAGGCAAGGTGTTCACCGAGGCGATGAACCACGAAGGCATGGATCACGGCAAGATGATGAGCCACGGCCAAATGATGGACCACGGTGACGGCCATGGTCACGGGGGTGGCAACACTGTGATGGTCATGCCCGGCCAGCGCACCGAGCTGACCTGGACCTTCCGCCAATCGGCACCCATCGAGTTTGCCTGCAACGTGCCGGGTCATTACCAGGCAGGTATGGTCGGGACATTGACCATTGAGTGACTGGCCCTGCAAGGCGGGGTGCAAAACCGGTAGACTAGGGGCATTTTCGAACCTCTAGGTCAGTTTCCATGCATCCCGCTGCCGAACATTCCCCGCTGGGCAAGTCCAGCGAATACATCGCCACCTACTCCCCGGAGCAGTTGTTCCCGATCCCGCGTACTGCCAAGTGGGCCGAGCTGGGCGTCACTGCACAGACCTTACCCTGGCAGGGGGTGGATTTCTGGAACTGCTTCGAGCTGAGCTGGTTGCTGCCTTCGGGCAAGCCGGTGGTGGCGATCGGCGAGTTCGCCATCCCGGCGGATTCGCCAAACATCATCGAGTCCAAGTCATTCAAGCTGTACCTCAACTCGCTGAACCAGACGGTGTTCGCCTCGCTGGACGCGTTGCAGGCATGCCTTGAAAAAGACCTGTCCGCCGCTGCCGGCAAGCCGGTGGGGGTGAAGGTGCGCACTTTGGCCGAGGTTGAAGCCCAGGGTGTGGTGGCGTTGCCGGGGCAGTGCATCGATGCACTGGATGTGGCCATCAGCAACTACGAGCAGCCGCAGCCAGAGCTGTTGCGCTGTGACCCGGCGCGGGTGGTGGAAGAAACCTTGCACAGCCATCTGCTGAAGTCCAACTGCCCGGTCACCGGCCAGCCGGATTGGGGTAGCGTGGTGGTTGAGTACAAGGGCAGGGCGCTGGACCACGCCAGCCTGCTGACCTACCTGATCAGCTTCCGCCAGCATGCCGACTTCCATGAGCAGTGTGTGGAACGGATTTACCTGGACGTGAAGAATCTGCTGCAGCCGGAGCACCTGACGGTCTATGCGCGCTATGTGCGCCGCGGTGGGCTGGACATCAACCCGTATCGCAGCACCGGGGCGATCAGCCCGGATAACAAACGCCTGGTCCGGCAGTAATACAGGGGGCCGCTTTGCGGCCCCCGCTCTTTCAGATCCCCATGCTGTGCAGCGAGTTGGCAATGCTGCGCAGGGTGGCGGTGAGGTCGGGGTGGTCGGCCTCGAAGCGTTCGATCGCCAGGTTCACGCCGTCCACCAGGTTGTTGTCTGGCGTGGCTTCCTCAAGTTTCAGTTGCGCCTCGATCTGGCGCGCCTCTTCGTGCAGGGCGGCCAGCTCTTCTTCCGAAAGCGGTACGTTGCGGTCCAGTTGCTCGCGCAAGCTGTTCAGGCGCTCTTGCAATTCGCGGGCAGGCATTGGCTATTCTCCATCAATGGCTTGGCAAGCCATGGACCTCGGCGGCGTGGCAAAGGTTCTGGCCTGTCTTCAGGGTAATCTACCTGCTGGCGATTTGCATGATCCGCGTCAAGGCTGCTGTATCAGGGTTTTTCACCCTTGCGCCGGCGCTGGGCGATGTCCACCAGGCAGGTGTCCAGCGCTTCCAGATGGTCGATCACCGAGTGCACGCCCAGGCTGAATAGCGCCAGCGTCGCCTTGCTACGCGCCAGATCCTGCTCTTGCGGGCTCATGGCTTGCCATTGCGCAGAAGTGCGGTCGCATAACGGGCTGCAGGCGGCCAGGCCCACTGTCCACAAGCCGGCGTTAAGGCCAGACTGCAGCAGGCGCGGGTCGCCACTGACCAATACGCAGCCATCCAGGCGCTCGCTGTCCAGCGCCATCAGTGCCTGCCAGCAAGCGTTCGGCGCTGGCCAGCGCACGCCATTGACCGCATGCCCTGGCAGCCAGTCGGGCAGCACATGGGCCAGGCGCTCGCTTTGCGCGGTATTGAGGTCATCCAGCCAGATGCACGGCACTTGGCGCTGACGCAGGCTGGCAAGGGTGGCCAGGGCGCCGGGGGCGGGTGATGGCGCGCCATGGGTAGCCTGCACCAGGCAGCCGCGCAAGCCGAACAACACAGCAGTGAAGGCGGGCGCAGTGTCCATGGCAACTTCCCCCAAATGGTTCGAAGGCTATGCGTTGATTGTTACCGTCTTGTGACATCGGCCGCTGCGCAACAGTTGTTCACAAAATATTCAGCAAAAATGTGTAAGGCTGTTTATCAGCTCGCAAGTCTCTATACTGCCGCCTTAACAGCAGCGCGACCTGTTGCGCTTGCGGCCGAGAAATTCGATGGAGAAACATCTATGCGTAGGATCGGTGCCAGTGTGATCGAACGAGTCACCCAGGCCTGTGTCTGTGCCAGCATGCTGCTGGCGCCCGTGGCAGCCACCCAGGCCGCCACCGAGGAAGATCCCTGGGAAGCGGTCAACCGCCCGATCTTCCGCTTCAACGATACCCTCGACACCTATGCCCTCAAACCATTGGCCAAGGGCTACCAAGCGGTCACTCCACAGTTCCTCGAAGATGGCATCCACAACATCTTTCGCAACCTGGGGGACGTGACCAACCTGGCCAACAACGTGTTGCAGCTCAAGCCGCATGCGGCGGGCGTGGATACGGCACGGTTGATCGTCAACACCACCTTCGGCCTGGGTGGCTTCTTCGATGTGGGTACCAAGATGGGCCTGCAGCGCAACGACGAGGACTTTGGCCAGACCCTGGGCTACTGGGGCGTGCCGAGCGGGCCGTATGTGGTCATCCCGCTGCTGGGCCCAAGCACCGTGCGTGACGGTGTGGCCAAGTACCCGGACACCTATACCAAACCCTATCGCTACATCGACCACGTGCCTACGCGCAACTCGATCTTTGCGCTGGACGTGATCGACACCCGCGCCAGCCTGCTCTCGGCCGAAAAGCTGATTCAGGGTGACAAGTACATCTTCATTCGTAATGCCTACCTGCAAAACCGCGAGTTCAAGGTGAAGGATGGCGAGGTCGAAGACGACTTCTGATCTGTGAACCTGGGGCCGCAAAGCGGCCTCAGGATCAATGCATGGCCAGAATCCGCAGCCCGAACTTCTGCTGCCCGCCCGGCTGGTCGGCAATCCATACCACCTCGGTGCTGGCATGCAGCCCCTTCAGCGCCGGATGGTCGGAGTCGATCCGTACCTCGATCAGATCACCCACCAGAAAGCGCTGCGGCGCCTGCACCTGCATGCCGCCGCTGGACAGGTCCAGGCACACCGCCGCAATCACCTGGCCTTCGTGCAAAAGGCTGACCTCGGTGTCGATGCGCATGCGAATGAAGTCGCGTTTTTCGCTATGGCTGGAGGGCGTGTGGGGCATGCTGCATCCTTCCCGTCGGGTTGCGCTGGTCGACTTTCTTATAACTCCCGGTGATTTGCCCTGTAAAGAGCGGCGAGGTCGACCCCAGCATGCTTGAAACCCCTGCCGGATGGGAGTACCGTCTGCGCCTTACAAGGTACCTCTGACAGTTGCCGGGCAGGTGTTCTTGTCCTACAACTCAAGTAGAGTGTGACCATAAAGAATTCCCGTAGCTGGCCGTCTGCCTTGCCGACACCGCTGCACCAACCTAAATCGGCGCCGTTCGCCCACATGCAGAAAACCAGTGCAACGCTGCTGATCATCGATGACGACGACGTGGTCCGTGCCAGCCTCGCCGCCTACCTTGAAGACAGTGGTTTCAGCGTCCTCCAGGCCAGTAATGGCCAGCAGGGGCTTCAGGTCTTCGAAGAACACCAGCCCGACCTCGTGATCTGCGATCTGCGCATGCCGCAGATGGGCGGCCTCGAACTGATCCGTCAGGTCAGCGAGCGTGCGCCGCAGTTGCCGGTGATCGTGGTGTCCGGTGCCGGCGTCATGAGTGATGCGGTGGAAGCGTTGCGCCTGGGCGCCGCCGACTACCTCATCAAGCCGCTGGAAGACCTGGCCGTACTCGAGCATTCGGTGCGCCGCGCCCTCGACCGCTCGCGCCTTGTGCTGGAAAACCAGCGCTACCGCGACAAGCTCGAAGCCGCCAACCGTGAACTGGAGGCCAGCCTGCACCTGTTGCAGGAGGACCAGACCGCCGGTCGCCAGGTGCAGATGAACATGTTGCCGGAAAGCCCCTGGGTGGCCGGTGAGTTCGCCTTCGAGCACCAGATCATCCCGTCGTTGTACCTATCGGGTGATTTTGTCGATTATTTCCGCGTGGACGAGCGGCGCATTGCTTTCTACCTCGCCGATGTATCCGGGCATGGGGCGTCGTCGGCCTTTGTCACCGTGCTGTTGAAATTCATGACCACGCGCCTCATGTTCGAGCTCAAACGCAGCAGGATGCGTGAGTTCAAGCCGTCTGAAGTGCTCAGCCACATCAACCGCGGCCTGATCAACAGCAAGCTGGGCAAGCACGTCACCATGGTCGGCGGGGTGATCGACGAAGAGTCCGGCCTGCTGACCTACGCTGTCGGCGGCCATTTGCCGTTGCCGGTACTGTACACCCCCGAGCATTGCCGCTACCTGGAAGGCCGCGGCCTGCCGGTGGGGTTGTTCGATGAGGCCACCTACCAGGACCTGGTGGTGGAGCTGCCCCCGCAGTTCAGCCTCAGCCTGATGTCCGATGGCATTCTGGACCTTTTGCCGGGTGATACGCTCAAAGATAAAGAAGCCGCCTTGCCGGAGATCGTCAAGGCAGCAGGTGGCAGTCTGGATGGGCTGCGTCAACGATTTGGATTGGCTACGCTTGGGGAGATGCCGGATGATATCGCCCTATTGGTGTTGAGCAGGAACCTTCAATGAGTACCGGTAGAATTCAGTTCGCCGAGCAGAGCGGTACCTTCGTACTGAAATTCGTTGGTGAAGTGCGCCTGACCCTGTGTTCGGCGCTGGATGCGACGATCGAGAAGATTTTCACTGCGCTGAACTTCTCGGCGATTGTCATCGACCTGACTGAAACCGAGAGTATCGACAGCACCACGCTGGGCCTGCTGGCGAAGCTGTCGATCCTGTCGCGGCAGAAGGTGGGCCTGCTGCCGACGGTGGTGACTACCAATCCGGACATTTCACGGTTATTGCAGTCGATGGGCTTCGATCAGGTGTTCAACATCGTCGATCGGCCGATACCCTGCACCGATTGCCTGACCGACTTGCCGTCGCAGGACCAGAATGAAGAGGTGGTGCGCTCCAAGGTGCTGGAGGCGCACAAGATCCTCATGGGCCTGAATGACTCCAACCGCGAAGCCTTCCATGATCTGGTCAATGCGCTGGAGCGTAGTTGATCTATAGCCTGTGCCGGCCTCTTCGCGGGTAAACCCGCTCCTACGACGGCCTGCGCCCAAACACCAATGTGTGTCCACCCCCAATCAGGTGTAGGAGCGGGTTTACCCGCGAAGAGGCCGGCACAGGCTGTAAAAAATCTGAATCTCACTACGCCCGGTTTTTAAACTCTGTAGCCTCACCCCCGCCCGCATCCAGCTGATACACCCGCGCCGGCCGCCCCTGTTCATCAAAAAACACCTGTCCCAGCCCGGCACCATTCCACAGCCGTTCCCCGGCCTTGCTGTGGCTGGGCGTACGCGGCACCACCTCCATTTCTCGGCGCTTGGTAAACCAGTTGAGCGGCGAGCGCGGCGCATACAACCAGCGGTTGAGCCGGTCGAGCACATCCAGCAAGCGCCGGGGGAACTCGTTCTTGATTCCGCTGCTGGTCACCTGCCACAAATGCGGGCTGCGCTGGCGGTGGCGAATCAGCACCTCATACACGAATGAATAATGCACATCCCCCGACAGCACCACGTAGTGCCCCGGCGTGCGCGAGTGGCGGAAGATATTGAGGATGACCTGTGCTGCACCGCGGTGGGCCATCCAGTTCTCCGCATCCACCAGCAGCGGGTAGCCCAGCCAGCTGAACACCTTCTGCACCGTCTCGATCAGCTTCACCCCGAAAATCGGCGCAGGTGACACGATGACCGCCGAAGGATGATCGAGCAGTGCTTGCTGCAATTCACTCAGCGCTTCCCAGTCCAGCAGGCCGGACGGCTTGGCCAGGTTACTTTCGCTGCGCCAGCGCCGCGTACGGGTGTCCAGTACCAGCAGCGGTGGTTCTGTCGGCAGGCTGAACTGCCAACCCTGGAAGCGCAGCAGCTCGCCAATCAGTTCATCCTGGTTCTGGCGGGTCAGCACCTGGCACTGCTTGATCAGCGGATTGCAATCGTCCGGGTTGTTGCCCCAGGCCTGGCAGAGCAGGTAGCCGAGCAAGGCGTTGCCAATGATCCTTCGCGAGAATGGGTGGCCGTAGGCCGTTTCCTCCCACTGCGCCGAGAGGTTCCAGTCGTCAGTGATGTCGTGGTCGTCGAAAATCATCAGGCAGGGCAGGTGGGCCATCACCCGCGCCACCTGACCGAGATTGTCGGCAAACCCCTGGATCAGCGGAAGCTCTTGCCGGTATCGGGCTTGATGCTCGTCGCTGAGCCCGCTGGGGATGCCCAGGTCCACCAGTTGCCAGGGCACCGGCGACCATACCAACAGGTACATGGCCATGACTTCGGCGAAGGTCACCAGGTGGTTGTCGGCGTTGCTGGACGAGAAGATCGGCTTGCGCTTGCCGCCGAAAAAACGCTCGCGCAGGGTGTCGTTGCGTTCCAGCGCCGGCAGCAGGTCGGCGCGGTGGTAGTAGCTGGCCGGGTGCTGGTACAGCGCCTGGCTGTCGGCTACCACCGCACCCTCCAGTTGCTCGTCGAACAAGCCCAGGCGCGAGATCAGGCTATGGATGGCGCGCAGCATGGGGCCAGCGACATCGTCGGCGTAAACCTGGTCGCCCGTCATCAACAGCACGGCCGGGCGGTCTTCGGGCTTCTTGCACGCCTGCAGCAGCCGGTCGGCGCACAGCAGGCCGTCGGCAGCAGGGTGGTGCGGCTTGCGGCAGGAGCCGTGCAGCAACTGCTCGAGGCGCTCACGCAGCACCAGGTTTGGGCGCTGGGCGCCCGGGTAGAGCAAGTGCGGCGCCCAGTCGGCGATACCCTGGCCATTGATCAGCAGGTCATAGTCGAGCAGCTGGTTGCAGGGCAGGGGGCTGGCGAATTGGATGTCCAGCAGGTGAACGTAGGCATGCCGGCCAATCGGCACCACCTGGCAATCGACGTGGGCCTCGCTTGCCAGGCAGACGAACGCGGGCTGCAGCGGTTGGGTAGTGACCAGCCAGACGGCCAGACGCTGGGGTTCCAGGCGGCGCAGTATCGGGCCGGCGAGAACGAGGGGCAACGGGTTAGGGGAGGTCATCGACAGCTCGGGTGGCTATGGCGGCCTGTTCGCGGGCAAGCCCGCCCTTACATCGATTGGTGTAGGAGCGGGCTTGCCCGCGAACAGGCCCGAGAATTCAATACACAACTAAGGCGTGGCAAACAAAACGGGCGGAAAATACTGAACACTTCCCGCCCGTCAGGCAAACCCGAACTGTATCAGGCCTTTTCAGCCATCAACTTCTCCAGCTTTTCCTGGTCCCGCGCAAACTGGCGGATACCTTCGGCCAGCTTCTCGGTGCCCATGGCGTCTTCGTTCATCGCCCAGCGGAACTGGCTTTCGTTCAGGTGCTGCTTGGCTTCACCGGCGTTGCCCGGTTTCAGCACCTGCGGCAACTCACCCTGGTCATCACTCAGTTGCTGCAGCAGCTCGGGGCTGATGGTGAGGCGGTCACAGCCGGCCAGTTGTTCGATCTGGCCGATATTGCGGAAGCTGGCGCCCATGACCACAGTGTTGTAACCATTGGCCTTGTAGTAGTTGTAGATGCGCGTAACTGACTGCACGCCTGGGTCCTCGGCGCCCACGTATTCCTGGCCGGTGCTCTTCTTGTACCAGTCGTAGATACGGCCCACGAACGGCGAAATCAAAAACACCCCGGCATCGGCGCAAGCCTGGGCCTGGGCGAAGGAGAACAGCAGGGTAAGGTTGGTCTGAATGCCTTCCTTCTCCAGCTTTTCGGCGGCGCGAATGCCTTCCCAGGTGGAGGCCAGCTTGATCAGCACACGCTCTTTTGCCACTCCGGCCGCCTCGTACAGGGCGATCAGCTGACGGGCCTTGTTCAGCAGGGCTGGCTCATCGAACGACAGGCGTGCATCCACCTCGGTGGAGATACGCCCTGGGATGACCTTGAGAATGCCTGAGCCTACCGCCACCGCAAACTTGTCGCAGGCCAGGTCGACATCACCCTTGGCGTCGGCCTTCACCTGTTTCAGCAGGTCGGCGTAGCCCGGGATGGCAGCAGCCTTGAGCAGCAGCGACGGGTTGGTGGTGGCATCGACCGGCTTCAGGCGGGTGATGGCGTCCAGGTCCCCGGTGTCGGCGACCACGGTGGTGAACTGCTTGAGTTGTTCCAGCTTGGAGGTCATGGGCGTGCTCTGTCCTGTGCATTTACTCGACATTACCCGAGCCCCGGCAGCCGCTCAAGGGCCGCCGAAACCCTGCGGACCCGCTGGCCCGCACGGGGCTGTACGAAAGGTGAAGATTCGAGTCGCAAGCAAGCCCGAGGTTCCCTCCCTCTGAGGTCACCGCCCCTGCAACAACTCCACGGCCTGGTCAAACACCGCCAAGGGTTCAGCCGCCTTGTGAATGTCTGCCGACAGCAACTGGCGGAAGCGCCGCGCCCCTTTGAATCCTTGGGCCAGCCCCAGAATATGCCGGGTAACGTGGTGCATCGCACCGCCACTTTCCATATGCGCCACGATGTAAGGCCGCAGTTGCGCCAATGCCTCGCTACGGCTGACCACCGGCGCATCGCTGCCAAACAGCTGCTGGTCCACCTCGGCCAGCAGATAAGGGTTGTGATACGCCTCGCGCCCCAGCATCACGCCATCGAAGGTTTCAAGGTGTGCCTGGCATTCGTCCAGAGTCTTGATCCCGCCGTTGAGCACGATCTCCAGGTCCGGGAAGTCCCTCTTCAACTGCGCTGCGATGTCATAGCGCAGCGGCGGGATCTCGCGGTTCTCTTTCGGCGACAGCCCTTCCAGAATCGCGATGCGTGCATGCACGGTAAAACTCCGGCAGCCGGCCTCACGCACCTGGCCGACGAAGTCGCTCAGTTCGGCGTAGCTGTCACGGCCGTTGATACCAATGCGGTGCTTCACCGTGACAGGCGTCGATACGGCATCACGCATGGCCTTCACGCAGTCGGCCACCAGCGCCGGGTGAGCCATCAGGCACGCGCCGATCATGTTGTTCTGCACCCGGTCGCTCGGGCAGCCAACGTTGAGGTTGACCTCATCGTAGCCCGCTTCTTCAGCCAGGCGCGCACACGCGGCCAGGTCGGCCGGCACACTGCCACCCAGTTGCAGGGCCAGCGGGTGCTCAGAAGCATCGTGGCGCAGGAAACGGTGGGCGTCGTTGTGCAGCAGGGCACCGGTGGTGACCATTTCGGTGTAGAGCAGGGTTTGCCGGGAGAGCAGGCGCAGGAAGAACCGGCAATGTCTGTCGGTCCAGTCCATCATGGGGGCAACGCTGAAGCGGCGTGACGGCTCAGGGCGCGTGGTTTGTGGCTTTGAAGCTGATTCTAGGGGCATTCTGGTCTACGCATTTATGCACCATTTTCCGGGGGCGTGTTGGGTTTGACAGTGGTGCGGGCTACCGCCGCCAAACACACTCGTACCACCGGAAATCATGGCAACGATCAGAGCAAGGAAAAAGGCCGATGGAATGGTTAGCTATACCGTCCAGATCCGCCTCAAGAAAAAGGGTGTCCTAGTCTACCAAAGGTCCCAGACATTCGCCCGCCAGCAGGCTGCTCAAGCCAGGGCGAAAGATGATTGGCGTGGACGATCTGCATTTTCACGACATGCGCCACGCAGGCGTGAGCTGGTTGTTCGATAAGGAGTGAGATATCCCGCGTGCATGGAGTGTTTCCGGTCATCGTGACGGGCCACTCGCTGCGGCGTTACACCCCTCTAAGGAGCGTGAAGCGAACCTAGCATAGAAGCTACACTGCACGACCCAGTCACCCACGACAGCCTGCTCCAATCCATCGCAGGCATATGAAAAGGAAGTCAAGCAAATGGATGTACCTTGCACCTCTCTGGACGAAGTCCGTCAACGGATCGATGAAATCGACCGCAGCCTCGTTTCGCTTCTCGCCAAACGTGGAAGGCTCGTGATGCAAGCAGCGGGCTTCAAGAAAACCACCGATGATGTGCGTGCGCCTGCTCGGGTCGAGCAAGTGATCAGGAAGGTTCGTGAGATGGCTGACGAAACCGGTGCTTCGGCCGAGGTGGTGGAACAGGTCTATCGGGCGATGATTTCGGCCTTCATCGCTGAGGAACTGAACACCCATGCGAAGCTGGCTGACGAGGCTTCAGCATCGTGATGAAACGCGGGGCTCATACGCAGCCCCGCCGCTTTCTCCTGCTTGCTATCTCTGGCTCAACGCCGCAATCGAGACGCCAGACGCAACGAAGGTGAGGCCTGCGCCCACGTTCAGCCCATTCACCAGCCGTGGCCGCCGGTACAGGTAGCGAGACAGTCCCGTGGCGAAAATGCCCATCAAGGCAAACCTTAATGCCGTGAGTACAGCGAACCACACGCCGTAAACCAACATCTGCACGCTGACCGACCCGCGTGCGGGGTCGACGAACTGGGGAATGAACGCCAGCACGAACAAACCTGGCTTGGGGTTGAGCGCAGCCGAAAGCAGACCGGTCAGAAAAATGCTGGATAGCGATTGCCTGGACGCCGGCTGAAAGCTTATCAGGCTACGAGCGCGCAGCACCTTGATCCCTAGCCAGAGCAGATAGCCGGCAGAGCTTGATCACCCAAAATGCGAGCACCCAGGTTTGCATCAGTAGGGTAAGGCCTAACGAGGCGGCTGCAACGTGAAACAGAATGCCTGCGCCGGACGCCACGCCGGACACGGCCGCTGCGACGTTACCCTGGCAGTCTGTCGGAATGCGAGAACTTTGGTGGCTGTATCAGGTCCAACCTGCACTTTAGCCACCCACTCGCGCCTCCGGAGCCGAACAAAAAATGAAAAAACCTTTGGTTGCTGTCTTTGCTTGTGCATTGGCACTCGGGATGACGGCATTCTTGCCTGCCGATGTCTCTCCTATCAGTTCCGCCTATGCCAAGGGCGGTGGTGGTGGTGGTGGTGGTGGTGGCGGCGGCGGTGGTGGTCATGGCGGTGGCGGCGGACATGGCGGCGGACATGGCGGTGGAAACGGCGCCGGACATGGCGGTGGCATGGGAGGGCATAGTGGAAGCGGGAAGGGCCTTGGAAGTGATCACGCTGGAAAGGCGACCCGCGATCATGGGGTAAGCGGCAATCATTACGGAAGCTCGCGCAACAGCGACAACGGTCACGGCACCACCACCTCGGGTGTCGCTCACTCCAAGGACACTCGCGGTTTGGCCAAGTCCACGGCCATCTCTGGAACGACGCCAGGCGATCATAATTCGAAAGGCCTCAGCAACGCTGTCGGGTCTTCTTCAAAAAATGATCGATGATTTGAGCGCATCCATGCCGTACCGGCTTTAGCGTGCACGAAAGCCCAGCGTAGGCCGGGCTAAATGAACGGGTCACCCCCACACCCTGCGAGGGCTAAGCTTTCGCAGGGTGTTTTGTTTTGGAGGCCATCATCACGAGCGGGCCAGTGTGGGTCGGGATCGATCTCGGTAGACACAGTTTCCACCGGCATGGCCAAGACACGTTGGGCCAGGCGGTGTTTCGCAAGAAGGTAGACGGCACGATCAGCCACATAGCCCTGATTCGCATCCCAAGTGCAGGAGCGCTTAGCTGGCGTAGCAAGTTTCTGATTGGCCAGGCCTGCGTTTTGCTGCTGCGCTCTGTGTCGTAGCGGCCATGCTTCAGGTCGTATCTGGATGCGGCCTGAATCTTACCGGTCAGTATAGTCAGCTCCGTCCCTTTGCCGGAGTGCCTTGAATTGGACAATACCCGTGAGCGTTTGATTGATGCCGCGCTGAAGCTGTTTCTGTCGCAAGGTGTATACGTGACGGGGGTAACGGCCATTGCCGCGATGGCGGGTGTTACCAAAATGACGCTCTACAGCCATTTCCCCTCCAAGGATGCGCTGATAGTGGCGTGCCTTGAAGAGCGTGACCGACGCTGGCGTGAAGAGGTAGCGTGCACCTTGGCCAGGCATCCTGAGCCGGTCAGTGGCATGCTCGCTTTTTTCGATCTGTATGAGCGCTTTCTTTTAAAAGATAGCGAGCGCGGGTGCCTGTTCGTCAACAGTGCGGCTGAATTCCCCCAGTTTAGCCACCCCGTGCATTTGGCAGTGAGCCGGCATAAGCAAGGGATACGCGAAAACCTTGCTGCCTTGGCCATGAGCGCCGGGATAAGCGACCCTGACGCAGTTGCCCAGGGGCTGTTTATCTTGCTGGAGGGCAGTTTTGTCAGCGGCGCGATGGGCCAGGACATGCGGGTATTCGACACTGCCCGGCAAATAGCTCATTGCTGGATCCAGAGGCAGGAGCAGGGCGTATGATCCTGGGCTTGTTAGCGGCCATTGCCGCCACCTTTTCCTGGTCACTGCTCTACATCTTTCCGGGGCTGGTCGGTGACTACAGCCTTTTTGACCTGGCGGTGGTGAGCTATGCCTTTGCCGGGTTAGGTAGCCTGCTGGTGCTGTTCGTTTACCGTAGCGCAGTGCGGCAATTGCGACTGATTGACTGGGCCTGTGCCGCACTGCTGGGCTTCTTGGGATACATTGGCTACTTCTTCCTGATCACCACTGCGGTCTTGGCAGCCGGGCCGGTGATCCCTCCGGTGATGATGGGGTCAGTACCGATCGTGCTTGCGATTGCCGGCAACCTGCGCAGTGCCAGCGTGCCCTGGCGCGCCATTGCCGGGCCACTGCTGGTGGCGGGTCTGGGCATCAGCCTGGTCAATCTGAGCGTGTTTGATGCTAGCCGTGCGGCGGCAGTGCTCCCAACCGCATCGTTACTGCTTGGGCTGCTTGCATCGTTGCTGGCAATCGCATTCTGGACCGGTTTTGGTCTATTGAATGAAAGTGCTTTGGCTCGACGCCCAAGCATGTCTCCCATGTTGTGGTCAGCCATGTTGATCTTCATGTGCAGCGTCGAAATGCTGGCGTTCATCCCGGTTGGGCTGTACTTGAAACTGTCTCATTTCGCTAGCCATCCGAGCGGATTGGCAGGTACTCAGGCGCTGATCGTCTGTGGGCTGACTCAGGGGTTAGGGGCCACCCTTGCAGGTGCCTGGGCATGGTCAATCGCAACGCGGCGTCTACCGCTGGCGCTGAGCGGGCAATTGATCGCCAGCGGATCCATTTATGCAACTACGATGGGCCTGCTCATCAACCAACGCTGGCCGTCTCCTATGGAAGCGCTTGGAACAGGCTTGTTGTTCGTAGGGGTGGTGTGGGCTATTCACGCCTTTTACCGCAAGCAAACACGCCTCCAGACGCATGGCGAGGCATCCAGGGTACGTATCTGATCCCCGGCTCGGTTGCCCGGCCATGCGTCTGGGCCGGCCAAGTTGGCTACGCCTGCTGTCCATGGCTCAGCCTATTTCAGCGGCACGTAGATGTCTGTCTGCCATTGCTCCAGTGGCGTTTCCGGATACACGCTCAGGTAATGAAAGAACAACGGATGATCACGCAGTTCTTCGTTGCTCAATGGCAGCCAGTCACGGTAGAGCGGGTAGATGGTTTCGCCAATGTAGTCAGGCGAGCCGGTATGTCGAATCACGGCACAGCGCCCTGCCGGTATAACCCGTTCATGCACGCCGAAATCGTTGGTCTGTACTGTCTCGTCTATCTCGCCGCACACGGCAAAGCGAAAAGCGAGGGCCGGGGTGGTGTCGGGGTTGTCGTAGGGGATACCGAAGGTACGGCTGCTGGCCACAGGCGACTGGCCGCTGTGCATGCGCCATTGGCGAAAACGCGCGACGCTTTCGCTGACCAGGCCGGGCGGCCCTTGGTGTTCGAGCGCGGCCACGTGGGTTTCGGCGAAATGCACGATACGGATCTGCATGGTGATACTCCTGGATCGGTGAGGAACATTGAATACCGCACTCCAGGCCTGCCAGTTCGGCGCCTTGGCGAAAGCGCTCGGCGCCATGCCGAAGGCGCGCTTGAATGCTCTGGCAAAGGCTTCGGGGCTTTCGAAACCGGCGCCGAATGCGGCCTCCAGTATGGGCGTCGCGGGCGAGGCGACCAGTTGATGCGCTGCGCGTCGAAGCCAATGCTAGCGCTTACCGCACCTTCCAGAGATTCCGTTCGTTGACCCCAGTGCTATCGAAATCCAGTCGGCAAACTCACCTTGGGCGCGTGACCAGAACAAGGTCGAGCCGCACTCCGTGCAGAACTCGCGCGTAACCGTCGGTGATGAAGAAAAGGCCTTGATGCTGGAAGCGCCGCGCAGTATGCGCAGCCTGCTGCGCGGAATGCTGCCGTACGAAGCGAATGCGGCGCCGTGACTTTTGCGGCACTGGCTGCAGTGGCAGTGGCTCACTGCCTTGGGTGGGGTGAGTAGCAGGTAAGAGACTGCTGCGCACAAGCAGCTTCCTTGGTATGCCTCTGTCATTGGCGCTTCCGTGCAGGTGGGAAAGCGCCAGCGTAAACGCCTTGGCCCGATCAGTCGACCGGCCTGCGGGCCAACGGGCAATCAAACGCTACGTGTTAAGCCGCCATCGACCTTGATGTTCTGCCCGGTGATGTAGGCAGCGCCTTCGCTGGCGAGAAACGCGATGGTGGCGGCGATTTCCTCGCAGGTGCCATAGCGTTTGAGCGGCACGCTGTCGCGGCGCTGTTCGGTGGCCGGCAGGCTGTCGATCCAGCCGGGGAGGACGTTGTTGATCCTCACGTTGTCCCCGGCGAATTGGTCGGCGAAGATTTTGGTGAATGCGGCCAGGCCCGAGCGGAACACTGCAGACGTCGGGAACAGCTCGCTCGGCTCGAACGCCCAGGCGGTGGAAATGTTGATGATCACGCCCCCTTTCTGGCGCTGCATGTAGGGCGTCACCAGGCGAGTCGGGCGAATGACATTGAGCAGATAGGTGTCCATGCCCTTGTGCCAGTCCTCGTCGCTGATTTCCAGAATTGGCGCGCGCGGACCATGGCCGGCGCTATTGACCAGCACATCGATGCGCCCCCACTTTTCCACCACGGCATCAACCAGGCGTTTCAGGTCGTCAATCGACTGGTTGCTACCTGTTACGCCAATACCACCAAGCTCGGCAGCCAGTGCTTCGCCCTTGCCCGAGGAGGACAGGACGCCAACCTTGAACCCGTCAGCGGCCAGGCGCCGTGCCGCTGCCGCGCCCATACCACTGCCACCTGCTGTGATGATCGCAACTTTTTCTACTGACATGCTGCCTCCGGAACGTTAATGGCTGAATGCTTAGGTGCACTAAAATTAGCAGCAGTCGTGGCCGCGAGGGAGACAGCTAAACTTCACCAAGGCAGTAGATTAACTATTGCCTGCTTGTTGCTTGAGCCAGCGCTGGACAATGCCTAGCGACTCCGGCTGCTGCAACTTTCGCGGCCACACCAGATAGAACGACTTATCGAGCCTGAGTTGCTGAGCGAAGACCTGGGTCAGCCTGCCCGCGACGAGGTCATCACTGACGAACGCCAGGCTTGCCAACGCAATACCCTGACCACTGATGGCCGCATCGATGGCCAATGAAGTCTGGTTGAACCGCAGGTTTCTGGCAGTCGCTTGCCCGTGTTGCGGGAACAGTTGTGCAAGGAACCGAGGCCAGAAATCATGGGCATCGTGGAGCAGGGTGAACGCTTGAAGCTGCTCGAAGCTGGTGGGGACTTTGCTGGCTTCGAACAACGTTGGGCTGGCCACGGCGACGATACGCTGTTCCATCAACAGTTCGCTGTTCAAACCCGCGCCGATGTCGGGCTTGCCATAGCGGACTGCGAGATCCACGCCGTCGGTATTGAAGTGGGACAGCCGATCTGTGGCCAGTACACGTAAATCGATGTCCGGATGGCTGTGCGCAAAGCGGCCCAGCCGGGGAATGAGCCATTTGGAGGCAAAGGTCGGTGTCACGCTGACCGTCAGATGAGACGCTTGTGGCCGCAGCAGGCGGGTTGCCTCATCGATCATCGCCAAGGCGTTGCGAATGCTGCCGCTGTAGCCCAGCCCTGCATCGGTCAGTGCCAGGCCCCGGGGCAGGCGCTCGAACAAACGTAGGTTCAGGCTCGCTTCCAGCCCGCGTATCTGTTGTGCAACTGCCGCCTGGGTCACCCCCAGCTCGTTGGCGGCCAGGCGGAAGTTCAGGTGGCGGGCAACCACTTCGAACACACGTAGCGCATTGAGCGAGGGCAAATCAGGGAAACCGTTTGGCATGGCGATGGACAGGTTCGGGCTGGAGGATTCAGCCACGAGGCTACTCGCCGAGCGCCTGTAAAGAAACCCGCGCCACCGCAGCCAATCCGCCTCGCTGCGCAGCAAGCCCTCTGTTGGCGGCTGCACATTTCCATCGTTTGGCTTGACGCGTGAAATTTTTCATGTAAATTTTCATGAAAAATAAGTCTAAAAATTTCACGGCAGTCCGAAACGATGAAGATGCACGAAGAGGTTGAAGCCCTCGCGATCCTTATTCACGACCTGCGCAAATTCAAGAACCTGACCTTGGGTGAACTGGCCGAGCGCATCAACCGCTCGGTGGGTTTCCTCTCCCAGGTCGAACGCGGCGTTTCGCGCCCGACCGTGGCAGACCTCACCGCTATCAGCGAAGCGCTTGGCGTATCAACCGCGTACTTCTACAACCTGAGCAAGCCCCGCAGCATTGGCTGGGTCACGCGCCCCCACGAGCGGCGCACGTTGTACCTGGAGTCGGGCATCACCGACGTGCTGGCTTCGCCGACCATCGCAGGCGCCTTCTCCATGCTCGACAGCCTTCTCGAGCCGGGCGCCACCAGTGGGGAGGCGTACTTGAGCGACCGTTCCGAGCAGGGCTGTTTCGTGCTCGAGGGCGAACTCACGGTGTGGCTGGACCAGGGCGATGCCGTGACCCTGCAAGCCAACGACTGCTTCCAGCTGCAACCCCATGCGCCGTTCCGTTACGCCAACCTGACGGATAGAACCACCCGTGTGCTCTGGGTCTTCAATTGAATTCGTTCACCTCACAAGGATAAGAAGATGAGTGTCATCTTTCCGGATCTGCTGGCTGAAGTGCGCTCGTTCCGAGCAGAACACCCGTCAATTCGCTATGTCGACCTGATTGCGCTGGACATCCCCGGGCACTTCTACGGCAAGCGCTACCCCATGGACATGCTGGAAAAAGTCGCAGCCGGTGCGCCACTGAAGCTGCCGCAGAACTGCGTGCTGCTGGGTACCCAGGGCGGCCTTTACCCGATTGGTGACTATTGCTTCGCCGACGGCGACCCGGATGCCGCCCGGCGCCTGGTGCCGGGTACGCTGAAACCGGTGCGTTGGGAGAAGGAAGTGATCGCCCAGATGCTGATCACATCCGACGGCACCGCAAAGCCGATCGAGTTCGAGCCCCGTGAAGTGCTGGCGCGTGTGCTTCAGCGTCTGGCCAAGCGTGGCATCCGCCCGGTGGTGGCGTTCGAACTGGAGTTCTACCTGTTCGACCGCAAGCTTGATAACGGCCTGCCACAGTACCCACGTGACCCGGCAACCGAGGATGAAGACGATCAGCCGAACATGCACATCGAGCGGTTGTCGCGCTTCTCGTCGGTCCTGCACGAGATGGTCGATGGCGCCAACGAGCAGGGCGTGCCGGCGAACGTCATCACCGCAGAGCTGGGCCCAGGCCAGTTCGAGATCAACTTCTCGCACAGCGACGATGCCCTCAGTGCGGCGGACTGGTCGGCACTGTTCTGCCGCAGTACCCGCGGTATCGCGATGAAGCACGGCTACCGTGCCAGCTTCATGAGCAAACCCTACCTGGACGCGCCAGGCAGCGGCATGCATGTGCACGTCAGCCTGTACGACGCCGCCGGCAATAACATCCTGGCGGGAAGCGAACAGCGCAAGCTGCGCCATGCGGTGGCAGGCTGCCTGGAGCTGCTGCCGCACTGCATGCCGATCTTTGCCCCCAACCACAATGCCTACCGACGTTATGGCGCCATGGTCAACGCGGCGAGCAAGGCCAGCTGGGGTTTCGAAGACCGTGACGCGTGCATCCGCATCCCCGAGTCCGACCCGCGCAACCTGCGCATCGAGCACCGCCTCGCTGGCGCCGACGCCAACCCGTATCTGGTACTGGCGGCCATTTTGACAGGGATGGAGCATGGTCTGGATCGCGGCGTGGAGCCCATCGCCCCGCTGAACGACAACCGCCAGAGTGGCATCGACTTCCCCAAGGATGCCCTCAGCGCCTTGGCCGCGATGCGTCATCACCCGGTGGTCAACCAAGGCCTGGGCAGCGAGTTCGTGATGGTCTATTGCGAAAACAAATACCAGGAGCAACTGGACTTCATGCACCACATCGATGCCCGCGAATACCGCTGGTTCCTGTAGGTGCCGAGGTTGGAACAGCGACGCTGCACCCTCCCTTTCTACCGTTTCAATACAACGCGCAATATGGATTTGCCGGAGGAAGATATGCCACGTGTGCCCGTGATCGGCATTACCGCATGCACCAGCATGATTGAGCTGCATGCAACCCAGACCATCAGCGAGAAGTACGCGCGCGCGGCAGCCAAGGCGGCGTGTGGGCTGCCCATCGTCATTCCCAGCCTAGGTGAGTTGATGGACAGCGCCGATATTCTTGACGTGGTGGATGGGCTGATCTTCACCGGTTCGCCGTCCAACATCGAGCCGTACCACTACAACGGCCCGGCCAGTGCCGCGGGCACCCATCACGACCCTCTGCGCGATGCCACCACGTTGCCGCTGATGCGCGCCGCCATCGCCGCCGGTGTACCGGTACTCGGCATTTGCCGTGGCTTCCAGGAAATGAACGTGGCGCTGGGTGGCACCCTGCACCAGAAGGTCCACGAGACCGGCGTGTTCATGGACCACCGTGAAGGCAAGGATGAGCCCCTCGACAAGCAATACGGGCCGCGCCACACCCTGCATGTAGAGCCTGGCGGCATGCTCGACCGCATGGGCTTGCCGGCGATATTCGACGTCAATTCCATCCACGGCCAAGGCATCGACGTATTGGCCCCCGGGCTGAGGGTGGAAGCGCTGGCGCCCGATGGCCTGGTGGAAGCGATTTCGGTCGAAAACAGCAAGGGTTTTGCCCTGGGCGTGCAATGGCACCCCGAGTTCCAGGTCATGGATAACCCCCATTACCTGGCCATCTTCCAGTCCTTTGGCAAGGCCTGCCGGCACCGCTCGGTACTGCGCCAGAGGCTGTTGCTGTCTGCCTGAGCAGCGGCCTTTCCACCTGTAGAAAATACCCTCGCAGCGCGGCTGCGCAACTTGATGGAGTGAAGTCAATGAGTGAACAGAATTCGCAGACCCTTGCCTGGCAGACCATGAGCCGCGACCATCACCTGGCCCCGTTCAGCGATGTCAGGCAACTGGCCGAGAAAGGCCCGCGCATCATCACCTCGGCCAAGGGCGTGTACCTGTGGGACAGCGAGGGCAACAAGATTCTCGATGGCATGGCCGGCCTGTGGTGCGTGGCAGTCGGCTATGGTCGCGATGAGCTGGCCGATGTCGCCAGCCAGCAGATGAAGCAGCTGCCTTACTACAACCTGTTCTTCCAGACCGCGCACCCGCCCGCGCTGGAGCTGGCCAAGGCGATCGCCGAGGTGGCCCCGCAAGGCATGAACCACGTGTTCTTCACCGGTTCCGGCTCCGAAGGCAACGACACCGTGCTGCGCATGGTCCGCCATTACTGGGCTCTGAAGGGCCAGAAGAACAAGAAGGTCATCATTGGCCGCATCAACGGCTACCACGGCTCTACCGTGGCGGGCGCGGCCTTGGGCGGCATGAGTGGCATGCACCAGCAGGGCGGGGTGATTCCGGATGTCGTGCACATCCCGCAGCCGTACTGGTTTGGCGAAGGCGGTGACATGACCGAGGCCGACTTCGGCGTGTGGGCGGCCGAGCAACTGGAGAAGAAGATCCTCGAAGTTGGCGTGGACAACGTCGCCGCCTTCATCGCCGAGCCGATCCAGGGCGCCGGTGGCGTGATCATTCCACCGCAGACCTATTGGCCGAAGATCAAGGAAATCCTGGCCAGGTACGACATCCTCTTCGTCGCCGACGAAGTGATCTGCGGGTTCGGCCGTACCGGTGAGTGGTTCGGCACCGATTATTACGACCTCAAGCCTGACCTGATGACCATCGCCAAGGGCCTGACCTCCGGTTACATCCCCATGGGCGGGGTGATCGTGCGTGGCGAGGTGGCCAAGGTGATCAGCGAAGGCGGCGACTTCAACCACGGCTTCACCTATTCCGGCCACCCGGTGGCGGCAGCGGTGGGCCTGGAGAACCTGCGGATCCTGCGTGACGAGCAGATCATCCAGCGGGTGCACGATAAAACCGCGCCTTATCTGCAACAACGCCTGCGCGAACTGGCCGACCACCCGCTGGTAGGCGAAGTGCGCGGCCTGGGCATGCTCGGTGCGATCGAGTTGGTGAAAGACAAGGCCACCCGGGCCCGTCATGAAGGCAAAGGTGTCGGCATGATCTGTCGCCAGCACTGCTTCGACAACGGCCTGATCATGCGCGCTGTAGGCGACACCATGATCATCGCGCCACCGCTGGTGATCAGTATCGAAGAGATCGACGAACTGGTGGAGAAAGCCCGCAAGTGCCTGGACCTGACCTATGAGGCTGTTCGGTAAGGGCAGAGGGCCTGGTTAGCTGTTCTCAGCACCTGTGAGATCGAGCGCCGCCTGCGCGGTGCTCGATCGGTGCCGCCATCGTACATTTCACCTCAGGCACCTTCCGCAAAGCATTTTGCTTTATGAAATGAATCCTGTACTTTTCTGGGCATACATTTTCCGTCTGAAAGTCGCGATTCAACCATGAAAGTGCACGAAGAAATCGAAGGCCTGGCAGTACTGATTCGCGACCTGCGCAAGTTCAAGGGCCTGACACTGGGCGAGCTGGCGCAGCGCATCGGCCGTTCGGTGGGCTTTCTGTCCCAGGTCGAACGCGGCGTGTCACGCCCGACCGTGGCCGATCTCACAGCCATCAGCGAAGAGCTCGGTGTATCCACAGCCTACTTCTACAAGCTGGACAAACCCCGTGAGCTCGACTGGGTGACCCGCCCCCACGAGCGTCGCACGCTGCACCTGGCCGGTGGCATCACCGATGTGCTGGCATCGCCCTCCATAACGGGCGCGTTTTCCATGCTGGATAGCCATTTGCAGCCGGGGGCCAGCAGTGGCGAGGAGTACCTGGACGACAGCTCGGAGCAGGGCTGCTTTGTGCTCGAAGGCGAACTGACCGTATGGTTGGGCGATGCTGACCCGGTCACGCTGTACGCCAATGACAGTTTTCAGTTGCAGCCCCACGCCCGTTTTCGGTATGCCAACCTGACCGACAAGTCCACACGCGTGCTTTGGGTGTTCAGCTGAGGGCCGTCGCACAGGCATGCGCTTGTGCCTGGTCTGGCCGGGAAAGTTGGCCTGCAAGCAATGTGCAGGCTGCATGGGGTATCCTTGCACCACGCAATCAACTTCGAAGCAGTGAATGAACAATGGGTTTTGAACAACTAGCTGAGCTACGAGACCGCCTGCGGGCGGAAAAAGGGCAGGTAAAGGCCGAGAGCGCGAAACCGCCCAAGCGCAAGTCGCCCCCGCAGGCGAAGCCGCGTGAGATGGACCCGGCGGTGGCAGCGATCTGGCCACTGCAGAAGCATTTTCCCTTGGCTTTCCCGGTCAACCCGGCCCCCAAGGTGCCGCTCAAGGAGGGCATTTTCAAGGATGCCGAGCAACACCTGGAGCTGCTTGGGTTGACCCGCGAACAGCTCAAGCTGGGCATTTCCACGTGGTGCCGGGGCGCTCGATACTGGGCGAGCATGGTGGAGAATGCACCGCGCCTTGACCTGAATGGTCAGGCCGCGGGTACTGTGACCGCCGCTCAGGCGCTGCATGCCAAGCAGCAAGCTGCGCGGCAACGCAGCCAGGACCGACGCAATCGTGCGAAGTCAAAGGCCCAGGCTCCGGCCCCCGCCGCCGACACCGCAACGGTGCAGTCTACCGACTGAACTCAGCCGCGTTCTGCCCCGTAGCCATGCTGGATGGCAGCCCATTGCCGGGGCTGCCGTCTGGCAGGCCCGGCAATGGACCAGGTTCGGTTTCGAGGGCCTGGTGCATGCAACGATGGTTTCAAGACCCACCTGATCGGCAAGCCGCGGCAGATGATGCCGGGGCGTAATCACGTGCGTCGGTTTCAGAATGCGCCTGGTCGCTCGTATACAACCCCTCGGCGCCACAAGTGCCATGCTAGCAGGATGCCCAAGGGTCAGTGCGCGCAGACGTGCGGCCGTGGGCGAGGAGGCCACCCGTACCACGCAACTGTGACGTGAACGGTGCGCCGCAGCAGAACACGCCGGAAACCTGCCCCTTAAAAAAAATCAGGCAGGGTCCGTGATGCCGAGGTCCGCTGTATGCCTGATGAATTGCTCCACCTGCCTGTAATCCAGCGCATTCTGGCCCGCGACAAGGACACCCCCGGTGCCCTGTTGCCGATCCTGCATGCCGTCCAGCACGAGCTGGGTTACATCCCCGACGCTTCTGTTCCCGAAATCGCCCATGCCCTCAACCTCAGCCTGGCTGAAGTGCGTGGGGTTATCAGTTTTTATCACGACTTCCGCACCGCGCCGCCCGCTCGCCACACCCTGCGCCTGTGCCGTGCCGAGTCGTGCCAGAGCCGTGGCGCCGAAGCCCTGGCCGCGCAATTGCGTGAACAGTTGGCACTGGACGACCACGGCACCAGCGCCGACGGCGCCATCAGCCTGCGCCCTGTTTATTGCCTGGGTGCCTGTGCCTGCTCGCCAGCACTGGAGCTGGACGGCCAGGTGCACGCGCGCCTCACCCCTGAGCGCCTGCGGGACTTGGTCAACGGTTGCCGGGAGGACTCAGCATGCTGAAGCTGTATATTCCCTGTGATTCGGTAGCCCGTGCCGTGGGTGCCGATCAGGTTGCCGATGCCCTGCTGCATGAGGCCGAGCGCCGCCAGTTGCCGCTGGACATCCAGCGCACCAGCTCGCGCGGGCTTTACTGGCTGGAGCCGCTGATCGAGTGCGACAGTGCGCAAGGGCGCCTGGGTTTCGGCCCGATTACGCCACACGATGTGCCGTCACTGCTTGATGCCTTGGCGGGCGAACCCGGTGGCCACTCGCTGGCACTGGGGCCGGTCGAAGAAATACCCTATCTCAAGACCCAGCAACGCTTGCTGTTCGCTCGCGCTGGCATCACCCGCCCATTGTCGCTGGACGACTATCGCGCCAACGGCGGTTTTGCAGGCCTGGAGGCCGCCGTGGCGCTGGATGGTGCCGAAGTGGTTGCCGCAGTACTCGACTCCGGCCTGCGTGGCCGGGGTGGTGCGGCGTTTCCGGCCGGCATCAAGTGGCGCACCGTGCGTGACGCTGGCGCCGGGCAGAAGTACGTGGTGTGCAACGCCGACGAGGGTGACTCGGGCACATTCGCTGATCGCATGCTGATGGAAGGCGACCCCTTCCTGCTGATCGAGGGCATGATCATTGCCGGCCTCGCCGTGGGTGCCGACAAGGGCTATATCTATGTGCGCTCTGAGTATCCCGATGCCATCCGGGTACTCGACCAGGCCTTCGCCATCGCGCGTGACGCGGGCTACCTGGGTGCTGACGTAGCCGGCAGCGGCCAGGCGTTCGACCTGGAAGTGCGGGTGGGCGCCGGCGCCTATATTTGCGGCGAAGAAACCGCGCTGCTCGAATCCATCGAAGGCAAGCGTGGCATCGTCCGCGCCAAGCCCCCGCTGCCTGCGCTGCAAGGGCTGTTCGGCCTGCCGACGCTGGTGCACAACGTGCTTACCCTGGCTTCGGTGCCCATCATTCTGGCCAAGGGTGCAGCGTTCTATCGCGATTTCGGCATGGGCCGCTCGCTGGGCACCATGCCGTTCCAGCTGGCCGGCAACATTCGCCAGGGTGGCCTGGTCGAGCGCGCGTTCGGCCTGACCCTGCGCGAGTTGGTGGAAGGCTATGGCGGTGGCACGGCCAGTGGCCGGCCGCTGAAGGCCGCGCAGGTCGGTGGCCCGCTTGGTGCCTGGGTACCCCCCAGCCATTTCGACACCCCACTGGACTATGAAGCGTTTGCTGCCGTGGGCGCGATGCTCGGCCACGGCGGTGTGGTGGTGGCCGACGATACGTTGAACATGGCCAGCATGGCGCGTTTCGCCCTGCAGTTTTGTGCCGAGGAGTCCTGCGGCAAGTGCACCCCGTGCCGTATCGGTTCCACCCGGGGCATGGAAGTGGTCGACCGGTTGATCGCCAGCAGCGACATCACCGAGCGCCATGACCAGGCGCTGTTGCTGCGCGACCTGTGCGACACCCTGCAGTACGGCTCCCTGTGCGCCATGGGCGGTATGACTGCCTATCCGGTGGCCAGCGCGCTCAAGTACTTCCCCGCCGATTTTGGGCTGACCACCACGGAGGCCGCACAGTGATCAATTTCTTCGACCCCGCTTCTGATAAAAGCAGCGACCTCGGCACCCCGGCCCGCGAAAGCGACGTGCAGGTCAGCCTGAGCATCGATGGCCGCGCCATCAGCGTGCCTGCTGGCACCTCGGTCATGCGCGCCGCCGCCATGCTGGGCACCAGCATCCCCAAACTGTGCGCCACCGACAGCCTTGAAGCCTTCGGCTCCTGCCGCATGTGCATGGTGGAAATCGAAGGCATGCGTGGCTACCCGGCGTCCTGCACCACGCCAGTCAGTGAAGGCATGGTGGTGCGCACCGAAACCCCGCGCCTGGCCGGCCTGCGTCGCAACGTGATGGAGCTGTACATTTCCGACCACCCGCTGGACTGCCTGACCTGTTCGGCCAACGGCAACTGCGAGCTGCAGACCGTGGCCGGCCAGGTGGGCCTGCGTGAGGTGCGCTACGGCTATGACGGCGCCAACCACCTGGACGAGAAAAAAGACGTTTCCAACCCGTATTTCGACTACGAGCCGAGCAAGTGCATCGTCTGCAGCCGCTGTGTGCGCGCCTGCGAGGACATCCAGGGTACGTTCGCCCTGACCATTACCGGGCGCGGTTTCGAATCACGGGTGGCGGCCGCGGGGGGCGAAAACTTCCTGGCTTCCGAATGCGTGTCGTGCGGCGCCTGCGTGCAGGCCTGCCCGACCGCGACCCTGACGGAAAAGAGCCTGGTGCAGCTTGGCCAGCCTGAGCGTTCGGTCATTACCACCTGCGCCTACTGCGGCGTTGGTTGCTCGTTCCGCGCCGAAATCAAGGGTGACCAACTGGTGCGCATGGTCCCGGACAAGAACGGTGGCGCCAACCACGGCCACGCCTGCGTCAAGGGCCGCTTTGCCTGGGGCTACGCCACCCACCCGGACCGCATCACCAAACCGATGATCCGCAAGCGCCTGGAAGACCCGTGGCAGGAAGTCAGCTGGGACGAGGCCGTGACCTATGCCGCCAGCGAGTTCCGCCGCATCCAGCTCAAGTACGGGCGCGACTCCATCGGCGGTATCACCTCCAGCCGTTGTACCAACGAAGAAGCCTATCTGGTGCAAAAACTGGTGCGCACCGCGTTTGGTAACAACAACGTCGACACCTGCGCACGGGTGTGCCATTCGCCCACCGGTTATGGCCTGAAGCAGACCCTGGGTGAGTCGGCCGGCACGCAAAGCTTCGACTCGGTGATGCAGGCCGACGTTGTGCTGGTGATTGGTGCCAACCCTACCGATGCGCACCCGGTGTTCGGCTCGCAACTCAAGCGCCGCCTGCGCCAGGGGGCGCGGCTGATCGTGATCGACCCACGGCGCATCGACCTGGTCGACTCGCCGCACGCCCGCGCCGACCTGCACCTGCAACTGCGCCCGGGCACCAACGTGGCCATGCTCAACGCCCTGGCCCACGTGATCGTCACCGAGGGCCTGCTGGCCCAGCGCTTCATCGATGCCCGCTGCGAAACCGAAGACTTTGCCCGTTGGCGCGACTTCGTCAGCCTGCCAGACAACGCTCCCGAGGTGCTCGGCCCGATTTGTGGCGTGCCACCTGAGCAAATCCGCGCTGCGGCACGGCTGTATGCCACCGGCGGCAACGCGGCCATCTACTACGGCCTGGGTGTGACCGAGCACAGCCAAGGCAGCACCGCAGTGATGGGCATTGCCAACCTGGCCATGGCCACTGGCAACATCGGCCGTGAAGGGGTAGGGGTGAACCCGCTGCGCGGGCAGAACAACGTGCAGGGTTCGTGCGACATGGGCTCGTTCCCCCACGAGCTGCCCGGCTACCGGCATGTCTCAAACGAGGGCGTGCGCGCCGAGTTCGAACGGGCCTGGGGCGTGACCTTGCAGCCCGACCCGGGTCTGCGCATTCCCAACATGTTCGAGGCGGCGCTGGATGGCAGCTTCAAGGCGCTGTACTGCCAGGGTGAGGACATCGCCCAGAGCGACCCCAACACCCAGCACGTTACGGCGGCCTTGCTCGCCATGGAGTGTGTGGTGGTGCAGGACATTTTCCTCAACGAAACTGCCAAGTTCGCCCATGTGTTCCTGCCGGGCAGTTCGTTCCTGGAAAAGGACGGCACCTTCACCAACGCCGAGCGGCGTATTTCGCGGGTGCGCAAGGTCATGGAGCCGCTGGCCGGCAAGGCCGACTGGGAAGCTACCGTGGCCCTGGCCAACGCCCTGGGCTACCCGATGAACTACCGCCATCCTTCCGAGATCATGGACGAGATCGCCCGCCTGACGCCGACCTTCCGTCGTGTCAGTTACGCTGAACTCGACCGCCATGGCAGCCTGCAGTGGCCGTGCAACGACGCTGCCCCAGACGGCACGCCGACCATGCACATCGACCAGTTCGTGCGTGGCAAGGGCCGCTTCATGCTCACCGGCTACGTGCCCACCGACGAAAAGGTCAACAACCGCTACCCGTTGCTGCTGACCACCGGGCGCATTCTCAGCCAGTACAACGTCGGTGCGCAGACCCGGCGTACTGCCAACGTTGCCTGGCATGATGCCGACCGCCTGGAGATCCACCCGACCGACGCGGAAAGCCGTGGCATCCACGACGGTGACTGGGTCGGCATCGGCAGCCGCGCCGGGCAGACTGTGCTGCGTGCCAAGGTCAGTGCGCGGGTGGCGCCGGGCGTGGTGTACACCACCTTCCACTTCCCCGAGTCGGGGGCCAACGTGATCACCACCGACAACTCCGACTGGGCCACAAACTGCCCCGAGTACAAGGTGACGGCAGTGGAAGTGGTGAAAGTGTTCCAGCCATCGCAGTGGCAAAAGCGCTACCAGGACTTCAGTGATGAACAGCAGCGCCTGCTGAAAGAGCGCCGTACTGCGGAGAAAGCCGAGGTTCGCCGATGAGCAGTGAAAACCTGGTCAAGATGGCCAACCAGATTGCCCATTACTTCGATAGCGAGCCAGACCGGGCGCTGGCGGTGCAAGGGGTGCGGCAGCATCTGAAGAGCTTCTGGACGCCGGCGATGCTCCGGCAATTGGCGGAGTGGAGCGAGGCCCACGCGGGGGAGGGGCTTGATCCAAAAGTGCGGGAGGCGTTGGTTTAGATTCCCGGGCAGCAAGGAACCTTGAGGACGGGCTTGCCCGCGAATGCGGCGTGGAAAGCAATGACGCATTCGCGGGTGAACCCGCTCCTACAAGGGGCCTGCATATTGCCTACTCAGCCGCGGGCCAACTCCGCCAGGTGGGCGATGGCTTCTTCGCTCTTGAGCACCAGCACATCGCCCTCCAGCGCATCCAGCACCACTTCCGAGGTATTGCCAATCAACGCCCCGGAAATCCCCGTGCGGCACACCGTGCCTATCACGGTCACCACTGCATCAAGCTTCTTTTCGGTATGTGGAATCAACACATCCGCTGGCCCTTCGGCCACGTGCAGGCACTCATCGCTGATGCCGTATTCGGCCTGGAACGCCTTGCATGCTTCACGGTAGCGTTTTTCGATCGTATCGCTCAGCTGGTAGGCCGGGTCCGACGCTGACAGCATCGGCGACGGGTGGGCACTGATGACATGCAGTTCTCCCTTGGCCAGTTTGGCAATCTCGAAGCCGTGGTCGATGATGCTGGCATGCAGGCGGCGGTGGTCTTCGTCCTGGTTACCCACGTCCACCGCCGCCAAAATCTTGCCCCCGGTCCACGGCCGTTCGCTCTTGACCATCAGCACGGTACCCGGGCATTGGCGCAGCAGCTTCCAGTCGCTGGGGGTGAGCAGGGCCTTTTTCAGCGGGTTGTCCGGGCGGTGTTCCTTGATCACCAGTTCGCAGCCTTCGGCCTGCTGTACATGGATGATGGTGTCGTGCAGGCTGTCGCGCCAGCCCTCTTCATGGGTGACATTGTCGTAGCCGTCATCATGCAACTGGCTGCTCAGCAGGCTGAGCAGCGCACTGTGATCATGCCGCTTGTCACACATCAGCAAGTGCAGGCGTGCGCCCGTGACGCCTGCAATCAGCTTGGCGCGCGTAAGCGCCCGGCTGTGGGCGTGCGCGGGGTCGAGGACGACGAGGATGCTGCGGACGGCTTGCATGGGCGTTAACTCCCTTCGATGATGGCGACCAATGCCTGACTATAGTCGGCGCTTCCCCCGCCAGCGCTTGATGTACATCAAGCATAGTCACTGGCGTCGCCAGCCGCCGCCGGTATAATCGCCGACCCTGCCTGTTCTGTGTGGTTGCACGCTTATGTCCCTGATCCCCGAAATCGACGCCTTTCTTGGCTGCCCGACGCCAGACGCCTGGATCGAAGCGGCGCTCGCCGACCAGGAAACCCTGCTGATCGACCACAAGAACTGCGAGTTCAAGGCCGCCAGCACGGCCTTGAGCCTGATCGCCAAGTACAACACTCACCTGGATCTGATCAACATGATGTCGCGCCTGGCCCGCGAGGAGCTGGTGCATCACGAACAGGTGTTACGCCTCATGAAACGCCGCGGTGTGCCATTGCGTCCGGTGTCGGCAGGGCGTTATGCGTCGGGGTTGCGCCGGCTGGTGCGCGCCCACGAGCCGGTCAAGCTGGTGGATACGCTGGTGGTGGGGGCGTTCATCGAGGCGCGCAGTTGCGAACGTTTTGCCGCGCTGGTGCCGCATCTGGATGAAGAGCTGGGCCGCTTCTATCACGGGTTGCTGAAAAGCGAAGCGCGCCACTACCAGGGCTACCTGAAACTGGCGCACAACTACGGTGATGAGGCGGACATCGCCCGCCGTGTCGAGCTGGTACGCGCTGCGGAAATGGAGCTGATCCAGTCGCCAGACCAGGAACTGCGCTTCCACAGCGGCATCCCGCAGGCTTTGGCCGCCTGATGGGCACCGGGCGGCGCAGGCCTTAACTGCGCCGGCCCAGTAGCAGGCCTACCGCCAGCCCGAGGCCGGCGGAAATGGCCACGGTCTGCCAGGGGTGGCCGCCGATGTAGTCCTGAGTGGCGTCCACCACCGGTTGCGCCTTGCTGCGCACGTTGCTCGCCGCCTGGCGTGCCTGGCGCAGCTTCAGGCTCACCTGGGCGCGCAACGTCTCTGCTTCTTCGCCGACCAGTGCGGCACTGTCGTTCAGCAGTTTTTCCGATTCTTCTATCAGCGATTGCAGTTCGCTGAATACCTGGTCCTTGATCTGATCGCTGTCAGCCAGTGTGGCGTTCTTCCGGGCCATGAACTCGTCCTCGTCAATGGGGGTGTGAACAATGGATGCCGCCACGTCGGGAAAGTTGCGGCGGCTTTCCGATGATGGGGTGCCTGGGTGTAAGATAGCGGCCATTTTCAAACCTGCAGGTACCTTCATGAGTTTCAATCTGGCCAACATGAGCTTCGAGGAACGGGCGCAGATCGAGGCAGAGAAGGCCCGGCTGTTCGAGATGTGGCAGAACAACCTGGGCAAAGCCAAGGGCGAAGCCGCCCGGCTGATTGCCGAAAAGCCACGGCGCAAGGGCAAATGGGCCGAGTGGGTGCGCGCCGAACTGGACGGCATGACGCCGCCTGAGTACGCCAGCATGGTGCGCAGCGAAGTCAACAAGCTGATGGCCGCAGCCAGCGCCAACCGCTGAGCACACCCGCCCGGCGCTTGTCAGTAGGTGCCCTTGGGCAGGTCCAGCTTGCCTTCATCGGTAAAACGCACAGTCCCCAGCGGCCCGCCGGCCAGTTTGCCGCGCAGCTTGTAGGGTAGACCCTGCAGCGAATCCAGCTTGCCCAGCCCATAGGCCTGGCGCAGGAAGGAAAACGCCGTGATGCTTACCGGCACCACGATCACCGCTTCGTCGTAGCGGCCAATGTGCCCCTGCTGGTCACTGACACCAGCGGCCAGCGGCTGGCCGTTCACTTCCAGGTTCAAGGCGATGCCGTTGTAATCGATTGGTGCCTCATTGGGGTTTTGCACCCGCATTTTCACCGCCATGCGCAGTTCCAGCTCCTGCCCGGGCAGTGGTTCGATGCCGATCACGCTGATGTTCACCGGGTCGCGTGGCTGGAACAGCGCACAGGCCGCCAGGCCACAGGCCAACAGCAGGACCAGGAACAGGCGGGTGTAGCGGTACAGACGGGCAGTCATGGGCTGTGACCTTGCCGGAGTGGAGCTGGCAGTGTGGCAAATGCGCGTCGGCGTTGAAAGTATCGGTTCATATGAAAGATACTGTTTCTCATTAACGCTCGATAACCTCTCTTACTGGCTGTTCCCCAATCATGCTGACTTCACCCATGTCGGGCCTGCTGGCAAGTTTCCAGGAGCACTACGACGACCTGCTGCAGTTTCTGACACGGCGCATGAGCGACCGCCAGCGCGCGGCCGATGTGGCCCAGGAAACCTACCTGAAGCTGGTGAACATCGACGAGCAGGCGGTGCCGGTGTTGCACGCGCGCAGTTTCATCTTCCGTGTGGCCGGCAACCTGGCGATTGACGCCTTGCGCCGTGAGCAACGCATCGCCGCCAGCCACGACGACAGCGACGGTGCCTGTGAGGTGGCCTGCCCGGCGCCGGCACCCGAGGCGGCGTTGCTGGCCCGCGAGCGCTTGCAGATTCTTGACCAGGCCCTGTTGCAGTTGCCCGACAATGCCCGCCAGGCGCTGTTGCTCAACCGTGTCGAGGGCCTGACCCAGAAGCAGGTCGCTCAACGCCTGGGGGTTTCCGAGAGCATGGTGGCAAAGTATATCGGCCAGGCCTTGCGCCATTGCCGCGGCCGGCTGAAGCAGGCGGGTGTGGCGGCTTCGGTGGTGTTGCTGGTCGCCGCCGTGGCGGGTTGGCAGCAAGCCCCGATGCTGCTGGCCGATTACCACACCGCCGTGGGCGAGCGGCAGGTCATTACCCTGGCAGATGGCACACGGGTGACGCTGAACAGCGCCAGTGCCTTGAGCGTGGCGTTCAGCGAGCATGAGCGGCGTGTGGTACTCGATGCGGGTGAGGCGCTGTTCGAGACCGCCGATGATTCACGTCCGTTCGTGGTCGAAACGGCCGGTGCGCGGGTGCAGGGCAATGCCGCCACCTTCAGCGTGCACCGCGATGGCCACGTCGTGTTGGCACGCGGTGAAGCCAAGGTGGGTGAACATGAACTGGCGGTGGCGGCCGATGCCGGCACGCAGATGGCCTGGCAGCGTGGCAAGCTGATCTTCAACGGCAAGCCACTGGGGCAGGTGCTGACGGAGCTTGAGCGATACCGGCATGGGCGCATTGTGTTGTCTGACAGCAAGCTGGCTGCGATGGAGGTGAGCGGGGTGTTTGACCTGGATGAACCTGAGGCCCTGTTGCGGACGTTGGAGCAGCGGTATGGCCTGAAGGTGACCTACCTGCCGTGGTTGGCCGTGGTGCATTGATCAGCCTGTGCCGGCCTCTCAACGGGCAAGCCCGTTCCTGCACAGGTCGCACAACCTTCAGGCGGACGCAGTCGTTGCAGGAGCGGGCTTGCCCGCGAAGAGGCCGGACAGAAACAAAAATATTTTCCATTTGCCACTGCAAGTTCCTGCAAGCCAGATCGTCGTAGTGAGACTGATCAGCAACCCATTCTCATTTACGACTTGTCAGGAAGCTCATTCGTGCCTCTGATGCTCAAGCCCTTGCACCGCCGTCGCGGTTCTTTTCACCATGCCTTGATGTCTTGCAGTGCCGTGGCCCTGTTGCTCGGCCCCCTGCACGCAGGGGCCGCGACAACTGCCGAACAGACCCAGATGCAAGCTCGCCAGGTCCAGCTCGACCTGCCAGCCCAGCCGCTGGACCAGGCGCTGACCACCTTCGCCGACCAGGCCGGCCTGCACCTGCTGTACACCACAGGCGATGTCGCCGGCCAGGTCAGCCCGGCGTTGCAGGGCAACTACAGTGTCGAGCAGGCCCTGCAGCAGTTGTTGGCCGGCAGCGGCATGAGCTGGCAGTTCAGCGAGGCTCGCACCGTCACCCTGCGCAAGGCCGAGGCCGCGCCGCAGGCGGTCAACCTCAAGCCGATCGAAGTCAGCGTAGCCTCGCGCACCAGCACCGCCATCAGCGAAATCCCCGGGACCGTCTGGGTGGTCGACCAGCAGCAATTGCGCGAGCAGATCGACAGCGGCGTCAGCCTGAAGGAAGCCATCGGCAAGCTGGTACCGGGCCTTGACCTGGCGCCGGAAGGGCGCACCAATTACGGCCAGAACATGCGTGGGCGCAACGTGCTGGTGATGATCGACGGGGTCAGCCAGAACAGCTCCCGCGGCCTGTCGCGCCAGTTCGACAGCATTTCGCCGTTCAACGTCGAGCGCGTCGAAGTGCTGTCTGGCGCCAGCGCCATCTACGGCGGTGGCGCCACTGGCGGCATCATCAACATCGTGACCAAAAAGGGTGAGCCTGGCCCGGCGCGCTTCGAAACCCAGTTGGGGGCCAGCAGCGGTTTCAACAACAGCGACGACCTGGCCACCCGCTTCGCCCAGTCGGTCAGCGGCGGCAACGAACGGGTCAATGCCCGGTTGGGCGTTTCCGGTGAGCAGAACGAAGCCTTCTACGATGGTGCTGGCGACCAGATCTTCATCGACAACACCCAGACCGACCTGCAGTACAACCGCACCATCGACGTACTCGGTACCTTGGGCCTGCAGCTGAACGACCAGCAGAGCCTCGACCTGTTGGCCCAGTACTACGACTCGGGCAACCACGGCAGCACGGGTATCTACTTCCCCAACCTGAACTACAACGCGCCATCCGACCTGGAAGACGCCGAGCTGCGCAGCGGTTATTCATCGGACCTGGAGCCGCGTACGCGGCGCTTGCTGCTCAACGCCAATTACCACCACACCGACGTGCTGGGCCAGGACTTCTACCTGCAGGCCTCGTACCGCAAGGAAGACGACAACTTCTACCCGTTCCCGTACTACAACCGTGCCACGCCCACCGGCTCGCGCGGGGTGTACTTTGCCGCCTCGCAGCAGAACTTCGAAGTCACCAGCCTCAAGGGCCTGTTTGCCAAACAGTGGGATACGCTGAAGCTGACCTACGGCGTTGACCTGGACCGCGAGCGCTTCAACGCCGAGCAGACCACCTTCAACGCCCAGACCTCGTCCGAGTCGGGTGGCCTGGAGCTGGAAAAAGACAGCAAGGCCGCACGCTACCCCAGCTACCGGGTGGATGGTGTGTCGGTGTATGCCCAGCTGGACTGGCATGCCACCGACAACCTGACATTGTCCGGTGGTGCCCGGCGCCAGCAGATGGACGTGGATGTCAGCGACTTCAAGGGCGTGCCAGGTGGCAGTAACGACTATCAGGTCAACCTGTTCAACGTCGGTGCCATCTACGACTTCAAGAACGGCCACCAGGTGTGGAGCAACTATGGCGAAGGCTTCGACCTGCCTGACCCGGCCAAGTACTACGGCAAGCCGGGCCTGAGCGTGGCCGATAACCCGTTGGCCGGTATCAAGAGCCGCCAGGTGGAAGTGGGCTGGCGCTATGCCGACCTGGATTGGGATGCACAGGCAGCGCTGTACTACATCTGGTCGGACAAGATCATCAACGTCGATTCGCAAACGCTGACCATCGACGTGGAAGAGCAGAAAAGCCGCGACTTTGGCTTTGAAGGTGCACTGACCCGGCACTTCCAGACCGGCTGGGAAACCGGCGGCACATTGCACATGACACGCTCCGAGGAAGAGGCCGAGGATGGCGGCTGGATCAAGCGCGATGCCCGTTATGCCTCGTTGTCCAAGGCCACCGCGTTCGTCGGCTGGAAAGGCGATGGCCGCAGTGCACGGTTGCAGGCCAACCATGCCTTCAGCCTGAAGGACGATGCCGATCACGAGATTGACGGTTACACCACCTTTGACCTGCTGGGCAGCCAAGACACCGGTTTCGGCACCGTCAGTGCCGGTATCCAGAACGTGCTGGACAAACAGTACAGCACGGTCTGGGGACAGCGTGCGACGTTGTTCTATTCGCCGACCTACGGGCCGGCGTATCTGTATGACTACCAGGGGCGCGGGCGGACCTACACTCTGACCTGGAGCATGGCTTACTGATTGTGGTTGCCTGAACCGGCCCTTTCGCGGGTGAACCCGCTCCTACACGACGGTGCCTGTGCCCAGCCACCGACGGGTGTCCACCACCGATCCGGTGTAGGCGCGGGTTTACCCGCGAAGGGGCCGGTTCAGGCAAACGCCGCCAGCAAATCCTGCGCAAATACATGGGCTGCCTCGCCAACCCCCTGTGCCCGATGCCGGGCCAAGGTGAACGGCACCCCAAAATCAAGCTCAGGGTCCAGCGCCCATAACAGCCCCTCGGTCTCCCAGGCCTGTGCACAGTGGCATGGCAAGTAGCCAATATGCCGCCCAGACAGAATGAACGTCAGCACGCTTTCGATCTGCTCCGCCACTGCCGTGCTGCGTCTGCTTTGGAACGGCTCGCCCCCTTTGAGAAAACGGTACGGATGGCGCACCTGGTCCATGTCCAGCAACCGCTCAAGTCCCACATCCGTTTCCCCATACAGCACATGCCCCTTGCCGCAATACAGCCGCTGGCGCTCCGCGAACAAGGGCTGGTAATCAAAGGCCGCCTGGTTGCCGGAAAAATAGCTGATGGCATAGTCCAACCGCTGCTCCAGCAACAGCCGTTCCAGCTCCGCCGGCGGTGCACTGACAAGCTCCAGTTGCACCGATTCTTCTCGCCTGCGAAATGCCGCAATGGCCGCCGCCAGTTTCAGGCTCACCGCCTTGTCCTGATTTTCCGCCATGCCTATGCGCACAGTTCCCAGCAGCCGCCCGGCAACGCCGTTGGCCTGCTGGCGAAACTGCTCAATGTTCAGCAGTAGCCCATGCGCCGCGTCCAATAGCAATTCACCTTTTTCCGTCAGGCGAAAACCACCCTTGCCGCGGCTGCACAGGCGGTAACCCACGCGTGCCTCCAGTTGCGCCATGCGCTGGCTGATGGTGGGCTGGCTCAGGCCCAGCACGCCTTGAGCGGCGCTGAAGCCACCCGCCTCGACTACAGTGACGAACAGCCGCAGCAGGTGCAGGTCGGGGTCGTGCACTTGTCCGAGCATTACATTGCTCCTGATGAATGTCAGCTTTGCAAACTTGCCATTGGTGCAATGTAACCCGGCTGGCATGCTCGCGGCATCCACCCATTTACCGAGGTGTCCGCCATGCGTCGATCGTTGTGCCTTTTGTCTCTGGTTCTGGCCCTGCCGCTGCAGGCCGAAGAAAAGGTCGTCAATCTCTACAGCTGGGCCGATTACGTCGCCCCGCAAACCCTGCAGCGCTTCGAACAGGAAACGGGCTACAAGGTGCGTTACGACACCTTTGACACCCCCGAGGTGCTGGAAACCAAGCTGTTGACCGGTGGTAGTGGCTACGACGTGGTGGTGCCGTCATCCACCGTGCTGGCCCGGGCGCTCAAGGCCAATGCCCTGCAACCGCTGGATGCTCAGGCCATGCCTGGCTATGGCAACCTCGACAAGGACCTGCTGGGCAAACTGGCCGAGGTTGACCCCGGCAACCGCCACGCGGTGCCGTACACCTGGGGCACGCTGGGCCTGGGGGTAAATGTGGAGGCCGTACGCCAGCGCCTTGGCGATGTACCGCTGGACAGCCTCGACCTGTTGTTCAAGCCCGAGTACGCCACCCGCCTGAAGGGTTGCGGCATCGCTTTGCCTGACTCGCCCCAGGAGGTGATCGGCGTAGCCCTGAACTACCTGGGCAAGGACCCTTACAGCCAGAACAAGGATGACCTGGCTGCCGCGCAGAACCTGCTCAGCCAGTTGCAGCCGTCGGTCAGCTACGTTGCCAACGGCCGGCAGATCAACGACCTGGCCAATGGCAGCGTGTGCCTGGCGTTGACCTACAACGGTGATGCCGCGATGGCTGCCGACCAGGCCCGCCGTGCCGGCAAGCCGTTCGAGGTGATCTACCGCATCCCCCGCGAAGGCACGCTGGTATGGCAGGACAACCTGGTCATCCCCAAGGACGCCCCGCACCCCGAGGCCGCACGGGCGTTCATCGCCTTCATGCTCAAGCCAGAGTCGGTGGCAGCGCTGACCAACACGCTGTTCTTCGCCAATGCCAACCAGGCTGCCACGCCGCTGGTGGACGAAGCGGTGCGCAACGACCCGGATATCTATCCGTCGGCCGAGGTGCGTCAGCGCCTGTATGCCGACCGCAGCATGGCCTTGGCCGACCTGCGCCAACGCAACCGTCTGTGGACCGCCTTCCGCAGCCGGCAGTAGCCCATGACAATCAAGGAGCCCGACCGTGGACCAAGCCGCAAGCAATGACCAGGCCATGACCCGCGACAGCCTGTATGGTACCGCCGCAGAAAGCACCTACGCCGGTGTTGTCAGTTTTTCCCGCCGCCGCTACAGCCGCGACTTGCGCGGTGTGGATGTGGTGGTCAGCGGGGTGCCGTTCGATACGGCCACCAGTAACCGCCCCGGCGCGCGCTTCGGCCCGCGGGCGATCCGTGCTGCCTCGGTCCAGCAGGCCTGGGCCCGCCACTGGCCGTGGGCGTTCGACCCGTTCGACCACCTGGCGGTGATCGACTATGGCGACTGCCCCTTCGACAGCGGCACGCCGCAGTCGGTACCGGACAGCATCGAGGCTCATGCCGAGCACATTCTGCAGGCGGGTTGCGCCATGCTGACCCTTGGTGGCGACCATTTCATCAGCTACCCGCTGCTCAAGGCTCACGCCCGCCGCCATGGCCCGCTGGCGCTGATCCATTTCGATGCGCACAGTGACACCTGGCCGGACGAGGCGGGTAAGCGCATCGACCACGGCACCATGTTCTGGCATGCCGCCCGCGAAGGCCTGGTTGACCCGGCCCACTCGGTGCAGATTGGCCTGCGCACGACCAATGACGACAGCCAGGGCTTTGCCATTCTCGACGCCAGGCAGGTGCACCGCCAGGGCACAGAGGCGGTGATTGCAGCGATTCGCCAGCGGGTGGGCGAGCGGCCGGTGTACCTGACCTTCGACATCGACTGCCTCGACCCGGCCTACGCGCCCGGTACCGGAACCCCGGTGTGTGGCGGGCTGAGCACGGTGCAGGCGCTGGAGATTCTGGGTGGGCTGCGTGGCATCAACCTGGTAGGCATGGACTTGGTGGAAGTGGCGCCAGCCTATGACCATGCCGATATCACCGCATTGGCCGGGGCGACCCTGGCCATGGAGATGCTGTGCCTGTATGCGGCGCGGCACAAGGTGGATAACGGCCAGTAGAAGGTTGCGGCCATGGGAGGGCGAAGCAGCCCTCCGCGGCCCATACTGAAACATCAGGAATCAACTCCACCCGCATTCACACTTTTGCCGCGAACCCCTCGCGCCTTAGGCTATCAAACCCACCAGGCGCGGCATTTTCGTACAGGAGGTGAAGCATGACCCCGACATTGCCCATCCTGGCCCTCGGCCTGGCCTTGTGCCTGCCCACGCACGCGGCTGCGCAGCAGCCCGTGCAACGTGCTGCCGGCAACAACAACCCTTACAACAGCCCGATCCAGCGGGCCAATCCCAACAGCCGTCAAGGCAGCATGCCGGCTGCGCCACCGGTACGTGGCCCGTCCACCGACCCGTACCAGCGCCCACCCACCCTGGACAATCGCGGCATCGGCAATGGCGACAACCTGCGCCGTCAGCAGCAAACCCCGAACCTGGAACCCACCCGGCCACCGCGCGACAACCCTCGTGCGCCTTAAGCCCACTTGAAAGGAATCCGGCATGCTTCGAGCACCCTGGCTAGTCACCCTGACCGCCGCCGCGCTACTGCCACTGTGGGCGCATGCCGCGGCCGAACAGCGGTTTCCCAGCGAAGAAGGCACCTTGATCGTCGACACGCTTGCCGATGGCCTGCGCAACCCCTGGGCCCTGGCCTTCCTGCCTGGTGGCAAGGACATGCTGGTGACCGAGCGCGCCGGCAACCTGCGGCTGGTCAATGCCGAAGGCAAGGTCGGCCCGCCGATCAGCGGTGTACCCAAAGTCTGGGCCGAAGGCCAGGGCGGCTTGCTGGATGTGGCACTGTCACCGGAGTTCGGCAAGGACCGCACCGTTTACCTGTCCTACGCCGAGGAGGGCAGTGACGGCAAGGCCGGTACTGCGGTCGGCCGCGGGCAGCTGTCCGAGGACCGCGCCCGGCTGGAGCATTTCACCGTGATCTTCCGCCAGCAGCCCAAGCTGTCGGTGGGTAACCATTTCGGCTCGCGGCTGGTGTTCGACCGCAACGGCTACCTGTTCATCGCCCTGGGCGAGAACAATCAACGCCCCACTGCTCAGGACCTGGACAAGTTGCAAGGCAAGGTCGTGCGTGTTCTGCCGGACGGCGAAGTGCCCAAAGACAACCCCTTCGTCGGCAAGGACAACGTGCGTCCGGAGATCTGGTCGTACGGCCACCGTAATCAGCAAGGCGCCGCGCTCAACCCCTGGACCGGCCAGTTGTGGACCCACGAACACGGCCCGCGTGGCGGGGATGAAATCAACATTCCAAAGCCTGGCAAGAACTATGGTTGGCCGATTGCGACCCACGGCATCAACTACTCGCTGCTGCCCATCCCCGAGGCCAAGGGCGAGCATGTGGACGGGATGGTCGACCCGCACCATGTATGGGAAAAGTCACCGGGTATCAGCGGTATGGCGTTCTACGACAGCCCAACGTTCAAGGCCTGGGACCACAATCTGTTCATAGGGGCGCTGGCCACGCAGGAATTGATCCGCTTGCAACTGGAGGGCGACAAGGTGGTGCACGAAGAGCGGTTGCTCGGTGACCTGAAGGCGCGTATCCGTGATTTGCGGGTGGGGCCAGATGGTTACCTGTATGTACTGACCGATGACAAGGACGGCGCGCTACTCAAGGTCGGCCTGGCCGACTGACGCGCCACTGCACCGAGGGTGACAGTCGGGTAGAATGCGGCCATGGCCCTCGATCCCCAAACCCTCTACCAGCAAGCCCTGAGCACTCGGGGCTACGTCGCTGACCCCGCCCAGGCCCGCGTCGTCGAGGCCTTGCAAGCCTGCTTCCAGTCCCTTGAGCAGGGCCGCCCCACCCAGGGCCTCTACCTCTGGGGCCCGGTCGGGCGCGGCAAGACCTGGCTGATGGACCAGTTCCACCATTGTCTGCGCATACCGAGCCGGCGCCAGCACTTTCACCACTTCATGGCCTGGGTGCATCAACGCCTGTTTCAGCTCAACGGCACTGCCGACCCGCTATTGGCCCTGGCGGCGGAGCTGGCGCGGCAAATCCGTGTGCTGTGCTTCGATGAACTGTTCGTCAACGACATCGGTGATGCGATCATCCTCGGCCGCTTGTTCCAGGTATTGTTCGATCAGGGCGTGGTGATTGTTGCCACTTCCAACCAGCCTCCCGAGCAGCTCTACCGCGATGGTTTCAACCGCGAGCGGTTCCTGCCGGCCATCGCCGCCATTGGTCGTCACATGCAGGTCCTGCCGGTAGCGGGCGAGCAGGATCACCGCCTGCACCCCGGTGAAGCGCGGCAGCGCTATTGGGTAGCCGAGGCAGGGCAGGCCAGCCCGTTGGCCGAGGTGTTTCGCCAGCTCAGCCCGGAAGATGCCGGCACAGATCAGCCCTTGGTTATTGGCTCAAGGCACATTCACGTCGTGCGGCGCAGTGAGCAGGCTATCTGGTGTCGTTTCACCGATCTGTGCGATCAACCCTTGGCGGCCATGGAGTTCATGGCCTTGTGCGACCGTTTTCCCTCGATTCTGGTATCCGGCATTCCGGCGCTGGGCGGGGAGCAGCGGGCGGGGCGTATTGCCCGTGGCACCGAAGATGGCGCGGCGAGGGTAGTGGCGGGCGACCGTGAACTGCCTGCGCTGTCGCCCAAGGACGATGCGGTTCGCCGCTTCATTGCCCTGGTCGACGAATGCTATGACCGTCGGGTGGCGTTGTACCTGGAGGCACAGGTGCCGCTCGATGCCCTCTACACTCAAGGGTATCTGGCGTTCCCGTACCAGCGCACCCTGAGCCGGCTACGGGAGATGCAACTGCAACGCTTCGCCTGAAAAGGAGCCGACCATGCAGCCGTTATCGCATCATCTGCTGACCCAGGCCTATAACAATGGCTGGGCCAACCACCGCCTGTACAAGGCCTGCCTGCAACTGACCCAGGACGAGTTCGTCGCCCCGCGTTGCAGCTTCTTCCCGTCGATCAAGGCCACCCTCAACCACTTGCTGACGGTGGATTGGTTTTACCTGCATATGCTCGAGTGCGAGCAGCGCGGCGAGCAGCCCGATGCCGACGGCGAACGCTTTTTCGACCCGGAGCAGCCGTTTGCCACCTGTACCGATCTGCATGCCGAGCAGGCCCAGGCTGACCACCGTTTGATCGCCTACTGCCGGGGGCTGAGTGATGGCGACCTTGGCCGCTATGTGAGCGTCGTACGGCCCGATCGGGTGCAGCGCGAGCAGCGGCTGCGGTTGCTGGCGCATCTGTTCGAACATCAGGTGCATCACCGTGGGCAGGTGCACGCAATGCTCAGTGATACAGCGGTCAGACCACCACAGCTGGATGAGTTTTTCTGCGAAGAAGAGGCTGAGTTGCGGGCAAACGACTTTGCCGAGCTGGGCTGGACAGAAGCGCAGGTCTGGAACGTGTAAAGGAACCCTGTGGCAGCAGCGGGCGTGCGCAAAATCCCAAAGCCTGCGTGCTCCCACAGGGGCCAATCATTGGCTCACTTGCCCAGCCATTCGACCAGGGTGCGATTGAACCGCACCGGTTCCTCGATTTGCGGCGCGTGCCCCATGCCTTCGAACGTGATCAGCTCACCTTTGGGTATCAGCTTGGCCACCTGCGGCCCCAACTCTGCATAGTTGCCCAGCTTGGCCTTTACCTCCGGCGGCGCGATATCGCTGCCGATGGCCGTGGTGTCCTGGTCGCCTATCAGCAGCAGGGTCGGCATCTGCAGGTGCTTGAACTCGTGGTACACCGGCTGGGTAAAGATCATGTCGTAGATCAGTGCCGAGTTCCACGCCACCGCTTCATGCCCTGGCCCTTTGTTCAAGCCCACCAGCATCTGCACCCAGCGTTCATATTCAGGCTTCCAGCGCCCGGCGTAATAGGTCTTGCGCTCATATGCACGTACGCCTTCGGCATCCAGCTTGAGTTCGCGGGCATACCACTGGTCCACGGTGCGGTAGGGCACCCCCAGCGCTTTCCAGTCTTCCAGGCCGATCGGGTTGACCATTGCCAGGCGTTCCACCTGCTGTGGGTACATCAGCGCATAGCGGGTGGCCAGCATGCCGCCGGTGGAGTGGCCGAGCACAATGGTTTGCTTCACACCCAGCTGTTCGAGCAGGGCATGGGTGTTGTCGGCCAGTTGCTGAAAGCTGTACTGGTAATGCGCCGGTTTGCTTGACGTACAGAAGCCGACCTGGTCGGGCACGATGACCCGGTAGCCGGCCTTGCTCAAGGCGTCGATGGTGGTTTCCCAGGTGGCGGCGCAGAAGTTCTTGCCGTGCATCAGCACCACGTTGTGGCCGTTGGCCTGGCCCTGGGCGGGCACGTCCATGTAGCCCATCTGCAGGGCCTGGCCCTGGGACTTGAAGTTGAAATGCTTGAGGGGGTGCGGGTAGCTGAAGCCTTCAAGCTGGGGGCCGTAGGTAGGCGACTCGGCAGCGATGGCCGAACTGCTGGCAAGGCAGGCCAGGGCGAGGGCGGTTGCGCGCAGCATGGGGGAACTCCGTGTAGGGCCAGGTTGAATGGGGCGACTGTAACAGGCAGTGGACCACGCGAAACCTAAAAGGTGTTACCAGGCGTGAAACCAGCCCAGGGTGATCATGGCAAGCACGGCATAGCGGCCAGCCTTGGCCAGGATCACCAGCAACAGGAAGCGCCAGAACGGCTCACGCATGATCCCGGCGATCAGCGTAAGCGGGTCACCGATCACCGGCATCCAGCTGAGCAGCAGCGACCATTGCCCCCAGCGTTGGTAGCGCTGCTGCGCCCGCGCCAGCTGGGCAGCGCTGAAAGGGAACCAGCGTTTGTCGCGCAGGTGCTCGATGGCCCGGCCCAGCAGCCAGTTGACCACCGAGCCGAGCACGTTGCCCAGGGTGGCTACCAGCAGCAGGATCGCCCATGCCTCGGGCTGGCGCAGCAACAGACCGACCAGCACGGCCTCTGATTGCAGCGGCAGCAGGGTGGCGGCACCAAAGGCGCTGAGAAACAGCGCCCCCAGGCTGAGCATCAGTAGTTGGCGACCACGGTGTCCTGGCCATCCTGGGTCACCCCGATGACCTGGTAGGCATCCTTGTGGTCACCCATTTCCATGCCGGGCGAGCCCATGGGCATGCCCGGAACCGCCAGGCCCTTGAGGTCGTTGCGCTTGGCCAGCAGGCGCACCTGCTCGGCCGGCACGTGGCCTTCGACGAACTTGCCGTCGATCACCCCGGTATGGCACGACGCAAGGCGTGGTGCCACGCCGAGGCGTTGCTTGACGGCGCTCATGTTTGGCTCGACGTGGTCGTTGACGGTAAAACCGTTGTCACGCAGGTGGCTGATCCAGGCCTTGCAGCAGCCGCAGTTGGGGTCGCGGTAGACGTCGATGGTCTCGGCGGCCTGGGCCAGGCCGGTGACGGCCAGCAGGCTCAGGGTCAGCAGGTGTTTGCGCAGCATGGTGAAGCACTCCTTTAAAAACGCAGGCGGATACCGGCGACAAGGCGGGTCTGGCCCAGATCTTCGCCGTCTTCCAGGGCCTGGTTGGCGCGCGAGCCGTGCAGGCGGTTGAAACTGAGCCCGACGTAGGGGGCGAAGCCGCGCGTGATCTTGTCGCGCAGGCGCAGGCCCACCTCGCTGTCGGCCAGCCCCGCGCCTTGTTCGCGCCCGGCGTCGGTGCGCCCTTGGAGGTTGGCCTCCAGGGTCGGTTCCAGTATCCAGCGGTTGGTCAGCAGCATAGCGTAAGCGGCTTCCAGGCGCAGCGCGGTTTGTTGCCCCTGCCGGCGTGCTGGCGGCGCCCAGGCCTTTGGCAAACGTACGGCGCGAGGGGGGCGCAACATGGCGTGGCCTCATGCAGAAGCGCCACGATGTTCGCTGCCGCCGGCTGTCAGGTAGCTGATGTGCACATTACAGTGTTGTCAGCTTGCTGCTTCGTCGATGCGGAGGTCGCGCATCAGCAGGCCGTAGTCGAGGGCAACCTGTTCCGGGATCGGCAGATACACCACGTGACCATCGCCCGGTGCTACCTCGATGGCGTGCCGCTGGCGGTTGCACAGGCGGTGCAGATCGAAGTGGTAATTACCGCGCGGGGTCATCAGCTCCAGATGGTCGCCCACGGCAAAGCGGTTCTTCACCTTGACCTCGGCCAGGCCGTCGACGCGCACGCCGGTCAGCTCGCCAACGAATTGCTGGCGCTCGGACACCGAGTTGCCGCGCTGGTAGTTCTGGTACTCGTCGTGCACGTGGCGGCGCAGGAAACCTTCGGTGTAACCGCGTTGCGCCAGGGATTCGAGGTTGCCCATCAGGGCGCGGTCGAATGGTCGCCCGGCCACCGCGTCGTCGATCGCCTGGCGATAAGACTGTACCGCGCGGGCACAGTAGAAGTGCGATTTGGTGCGGCCTTCGATCTTCAGCGAATGCACGCCCATCAAGGCCAGGCGCTCGACGTGCTGAATGGCGCGCAGGTCCTTGGCGTTCATGATGTAGGTGCCGTGCTCATCCTCGAACGCCGGCATTTCAGTGCCGGGGCGGTTGCTTTCTTGCAGCAGGAACACTTGGTCGGTGGGCGCACCCAGGCCCAGGGTGGGCTGCACTTGGCGCACGATGTCACCGGTGGCGTTCTCGGTGGCCGGCGTGGCGTCGTACTTCCAGCGGCAGGCATTGGTGCAGGTTCCCTGGTTGGCGTCACGCTTGTTGAGGTAGCCCGACAGCAGGCAACGGCCGGAATAGGCCATGCACAGGGCGCCGTGCACGAACACTTCCAGTTCCATGCCCGGCACCTGCTGGCGGATTTCCTCGATTTCGTCCAGCGACAGCTCCCGCGACAGGATCACCCGGCTCAGGCCAAGTTGCTGCCAGAACTGTACGCTGGCCCAGTTGACGGTGTTGGCCTGCACCGACAGGTGCACCGGCATCTGTGGGAAGTGCTGGCGCACCAGCATGATCAGGCCGGGGTCGGACATGATCAGCGCGTCCGGCGCCATCTCGATCACGGGTGCCAGGTCCTTGAGGAAGGTCTTGAGCTTGGCATTGTGCGGGGCGATGTTGACCACCACGTAGAAGCGCTTGCCCAAGGCGTGCGCCTCCTCGATCCCCAGTGCCAGGTTGGCGTGATCGAACGCGTTGTTGCGCACCCGCAAGCTGTAACGCGGCTGGCCGGCGTAGACCGCATCGGCGCCGTAGGCAAACGCGTAGCGCATGGTCTTGAGGGTGCCGGCGGGGGCCAGCAGTTCGGGCTTGGCAGTAGGGTTCATGTGCGCACCAGGGCAAAAAGGCCGGGATGCTAGGGTCGATGGACAAGGCGCGTATTGATTTGCGTCAAGTGAGCGCGGCACTTTTGTCCAGGTGCGGTGCACTAATCACTCATAAGCCATTTGAGGAACTGCGATGAACGAAACCGCGCTACAGAACAAAGCCCTGGCAGTACTCTTGGCGTTGGTGACCATTGCCTTCTTCTGGATCCTTCTGCCGTATTACGGCGCAATCTTCTGGGCGGTGATTCTCGGCATTTTGTTCGCCCCGCTGCAGCGTCACTTGCTGATCCGCTGCGGTCGGCGGCGTAACCTTGCCGCGGCCACGTCTACGCTGGTGTGCCTGCTTGTGGCGATCCTGCCGGTGATCATCACCAGCGCCCTGCTGGTTCAAGAGGGCGCCACGCTGTACCAGCGCATCGAAAGCGGGCAACTGGACATCGCCGGTTACGTCGAGCGCGGCAAGGACATGCTCCCGGCATTCGCCCAGCGTGGCTTGGACAATATGGGCATGGGTAACCTCGACGGGTTGCGTGACAAGATCGCCAAGTGGGCAACCCAGGGTAGCCAGGTATTGGCCAGCCAGGCGTTCAGCTTTGGGCAGGGCACATTCGAGTTCCTGATCAGTTTTGGCATCATGATGTACTTGCTGTTCTTTTTCCTGCGTGATGGTCCGGAAGTCGCGCGCCGGGTGCGGATGGCCGTCCCGCTGCCCGAGCACCAGAAGCGTCGTTTGCAGTTGAAGTTCAATCGTGTGGTGAGGGCGACGGTGAAGGGCAACGTGCTGGTGGCCATTACCCAAGGTGCGTTGGGAGGCTTTATTTTCTGGGTGCTGGATATCCCGAGTGCGTTGGTGTGGGCGGTGCTGATGGCGTTTCTGTCGCTGCTGCCGGCGGTGGGCGCGGGCATCATCTGGGCGCCGGTGGCGGCGTATTTCCTGCTGACCGGGGCGATACTGCCAGGGGTGGTGCTTACCGCGTTCGGGGTGCTGGTGATCGGCCTGGTGGATAATGTGTTGCGGCCAATCCTGGTGGGCAAGGATACGCGCATGCCGGACTACCTGATCTTGGTGTCGACCCTTGGCGGGCTGGCGGTGTTCGGCCTGAACGGCTTCGTGATTGGCCCGTTGATCGCGGCGCTGTTCGTCTCCAGCTGGGCGATCTTTGCCGCGACCAAACCGCGGGTGCAATTGCCACAATAGCGTTCTTGCTCAGGTTTGTCGGCCGTAGGAGCGGGTTTACCCGCGAAAGGGCCGGGCCTGCTGGCCAATCTCCACCCGCCGTTCGCCGTTGCCGCCGCTACCGTATTCGCGGGTAAACCCGCGCCTACACCTGATCGAGGGTAGACACAGGTCGGTGATTGGGCGCGGCCTTGTGTCGCGCAAGGGCCGCTACCACAGCGAAACTGCAGGGGTCAGAAGCCTTGCGGCATCTCGCCCTTGGCCAGGCGCCGGTTGATATCGGCAATCACTTCGGGCAGGTCGTTGATGGTGTCGATCAGGTAGTGCGGGCGGGAGCCGGCAAACAGTGCGTGGATGCGCTGGCGCTCGCTTTCCAGTTTCTCGGCACTCAACGCCCGGAAGCCTTCCCAGGTCAGGCCCAAGGCATTGCCCGAGCAGACCAGCGCCACGGTCCACATGCCGGCACGGCGGCCTTCAAGAATGCCTGGCACGGTGTCGTCCACCTTCACGCAGGCTGCTACATCGTCAATCCCCAGCGCAATTACGTTGGCCAAGGCCTGGGCCGGCCATGGTCGGCCGTTCGGGGTTTCGTCGGTGGCCACGACATGGTCGGCTACGTAGCCGTTCTGCGCCGCCAGTTCCACCACCTTGTCCATCACCACTTTCGGGTAACCCGAGCACGAGCCGATCTTCAGGCCGTCCTGGCGTAGGCCGGTGAGGGTGTCCAGCGCACCGGGGATCAGTGCCGAGTGCACGGCGATCTTCTCGATCTGCAGCGGCATGAAGCGGTTGTAGATGGCGGTGACGTCATCATCGGTCGGGGTACGGCCGAACACCTTGCGGTAGCGCTCGGCAATTTCCGGTACGTCGCACAGGGTGCGGATATGGTCCCATTTGCCCATGCCCATCGGGCCTCGGGCTTCTTCGATGGACACCTGCACGTCGAACTCGGCAAAGGCCTCGACAAAGATCTGGGTGGGGGCGAATGAGCCGAAATCGACCACGGTGCCAGCCCAGTCGAGGATGGCGGCTTGCAGTTGGGTGGGGTTGTTGTAGTTCATGTGCGCTAATTCCTGAATTCGGGTGGGCAAAGCGTCAGATATCCAGCACTTCCATTTCCCGTAGCACGTCGGCCACGGCATTCACGGCGGCCTGCATGCCGTCCGCCCCGACCACGCCGATGCAGCCGACACGGAAGGTTTCGACCTGGGTCAACTTGCCCGGGTAGAGAATGAAACCCTTGGCCTTGACTCGCTCGTAGAAGTCCTTGAACTGGTAGCGGGCATCGGTGGGGGCGTGGAAGGTGACGATGATCGGCGCCTGGATCTCGGCGGGCAGGAAACTGCGCAGGCCGATGGCTGCCATGCCGTCGAGCAGCGTCTTGCAGTTGTCTGCGTAGCGCTGGTGGCGGGCCGGAAGGCCACCTTCCTCGTTGTATTGCTGCAGTGCTTCGTGCAGGGCCGCGACCACGTGGGTAGGCGGGGTGAAGCGCCATTGCCCGGTCTTGGCCATGTAGGCGTGCTGGTCGTACAGGTCCATGGCCAGCGAGTGGGCATTGCCTTCGGCGGCCGCCAGGGCGTTCTTTTCGGCGAAGACGAAGCCCATGCCGGGTACGCCTTCCAGGCACTTGCCGGAGGCTGCGATCAGCGCTTCGAAGGGGATTTCGCGGGCATCGATCGGCAGCGCACCGAACGAGCTCATGGCATCGATGATCAGGCGCTTGCCATGGTGTTTGATCACCTGGGCGATTTCGGGCAGCGGGTTCAGGATGCCGGTGCTGGTTTCACAGTGGATCAGCGCCACATGGGTGATGGCCGAGTCTTCGGCCAGCAGCCGGTCGACGTCGGCGGCTGTGGTCGGCTGGTCTTCGGCCGTTTCGAAGGTGCTGTAAGTGCGACCCAGCACTTTGCAGATCTTCGCCAGGCGCTGGCCGTACGCGCCGTTGATCAGTACCAGAACCTTGCCATCGCGTGGCACCAAGGTGCCGATGGCCGCTTCCACGGCGAAGGTGCCGCTGCCTTGCAGGGGCACGCAGTGGTGGCTGCTGGCGCCGTCGATGATGGCCAGCAGTTGCTCACAGACGCTGGCAGTCAATTGGTTGAAGTCACGGTCCCAGGAGCCCCAGTCCACCAGCATGGCTTGGCGGGTGCGGATTGATGTGGTCAGGGGACCTGGGGTCAGCAGAATCGGGGCGTTGCTCATTCCGTTATTCCTCACAAGCGGTGGGCTGAAACTACGAGGCCTAGGTTGCAATTCGCGCTGTCATCAATCAAATTGTTTGTTGTTATCTCAGCTATAAGTCAGGCCGATAAATATGAACCTGTTCCAGCTACGCGCCTTCGACGCCGTGGCCCGTGAGGGCAGCTTTACCCGTGCTGCCGAGCGCCTCTTCATCAGCCAGCCGGCGGTGACCGGGCACGTCAAGGCTCTGGAGGAGCACTACCAGATCACCTTGCTGCGGCGTACTGCACGGCGCGTGGAACTGACCGAAGAGGGCACGCGCCTGGCGGCCATCACGCGCGCCATGTTCGGCCTGGCTGAAGAAGCGCAGGCCATGCTCGAGGCCAACCGTCAGTTGCTGACCGGGCGCCTGGAGGTAGCCGCCGACGGCCCGCACCGGGTCATGCCGATGCTGGCGCTGCTGCGTGAGCGGTACCCTGGCGTCACCGTCAACTTGCGTCTGGGCAATGCACAGGAGACGTTGGCTGCGCTGCTCGGTGAGCATGCCGACGTGGCAGTGCTGACCGAAATCGAGCCGCGCAAAGGGCTGCACCTGCAAAATCTCTGTGAGTCGCGCCTGTGTGCGTTGTTACCCGTGGGGCACGTCTGGGCCAGCGAGCAGGAGGACTTGCCGTTGGCCGACCTGCACCAGCAGATCATGGTGCTGCGCGAACCCAGCTCCACCACCCGGCGCACCTTCGACAAGGCCTGCATCAAGGCGGGCGTGCAACCGCGTGTTTTGCTGGAACTGGACAGCCGGGAGGCGGTAACCGAGGCCGTGGCCTCGCAGCTGGGTATTGGCGTTGTTTCTTCCACTGAAGTGGCCAATGATCCCCGTGTGGTGGCACGACCCTTGGCCGGCGAGGGCCTTGTCAACCAACACGTGATCGGCTGCCTGGAGCGCCGTCGCGAACTGCGCCTGATTCAGGCATTCCTGAGCCTGGCAGCGGGGCTATGATGGCTGTTTGCTGCGGGGCACCCTAGGCTCTGTATGAAAAGCCTTGATACTCGGTGATGCTGCGTTGAAAACAGCCTCGGAATGCTCATTTACAACCCGTAAACTCCGCTTCCTCGGCTGTTTTCGCCTTGCCTGACCTTCGTCTCAAGGCTTTTCATACAGACCCTAAAATGGCCGGCAATCAGCCGACAGGACCGTCGATGAGCGACAAAGACACCATTTCCATGCAGCTGGTGCGCGAAGCGCTGTTGCAGACCTGCCCTGCCGGTGAGCCTGACAGTGGCTTGCTGGCGAGGGCGGGCATCGCCGTTGAACAATTGCACCTGCCAGAGGCAAGGGTCAGTGCCGAGTCCTATGCCCGCCTGTGGCGCTTGCTGGCCCGGCGCTGCAACGACGAGTTTTTCGCGATGGACCCGCGCGGTCTGCGCAGTGGCAGCCTGGCGTTCATGTGCCGTGCCAGCATGGGCCAACCAACCCTGGGTGCAGGCCTGGAAACCTCGCTGGCATTTCTGTCGCTGATGCTTCAAGACATGCAGCCCAGCCTGGTACGCCAGCAAGGCTTGGCCGAAATTGTCATCAACGAGCCGCGTGACGAACCGCGCCGCGCGTTCACCTATTTCACGTTCTGGATGATCGTGCATGGCGTGACCTGCTGGGCGGCCGGGCGGCGTATCCCGATTCTGAGCATTGATCTGCGGTGTACCGAACCACCCTTTTGCGACGACTACCGGGTCATGTTTTCGGAAAACCTGCATTTTGAGCGTCCACGCACACGCATGATCATTGCTTCGCAATGCCTCGACTTGCCCCTGCGGCGCAGCGAGGAGGAGCTGCAGCGTTTTCTGGCCGAAGCGCCGGGCAATATCCTGGTCAAATACCGTGACCCGGCCAGCCTCGGGCGGCGTATCCGCACCGACCTGCGGCGCCTGGCCCCTGCGCAGTGGCCCGATGCTGACCGCCTGGCCCGGCAGCTGTGCCTGTCGCCATCGACCCTGCGGCGGCGCCTGGCAGAAGAGGGGCAGAACTACCAAGGCTTGAAGGACAGCGTACGACGGGAGCTGGCGATCGCCTGGCTCAGCCAGGAAGACCTGGCCATGGGCGAGCTTGCCGAGCGCTTGGGGTTCGCCGACAGCAGCTCGTTCTATAAGGCATTTCGCAAGTGGTTCGGCTGCAACCCAGGGCATTATCGGGCATTGATCCAGGCGCGAGGAGCAGGGCACTGAAGGGCGAACACTTCCCGTCGTAGTGCATTACCCCGCGGGCCCAGAGGGCTTACCGAGCAGGCGCTGATCGAACCCGTTCCCTCTGCCTCCTGGCCCGGCATTTGAACAACATGGTTGGCTTCGTCAAATAGCGGGGGGAACCCACCATGATTATCAACGCGACGGGCCATGACCCATTCATCGGTGCCCGATTACCTGAGTGGCTCAAACGCGCGTCACGGGGCCAGATCAACACCCTGCGCACCAGCCTGAACGCGCACCACGCCAGCCAGGCACGCTTGAGTGGCCTGACGCTTGAGTTACTGCCGCTCCAGCAGTTTGCCGAGAAGCACCTGGCGGCTTTGCTGGATGCACCGTTGCCGGACGGGCAGGTATTTGCCCAGCTCGAATGGCTGCGGGTAGCGCCGCGCTTCGGCACACTGTCAGGTACCTTGCAACAGACATACGGGTACAGCCAGACGCGTGAAAACGGGTTACTGCGGCTGATGCGCAACTTTGCTGCGAATACCCGCTACTACGAGGGCACGGGGCTGGTTTTGCCAGGCAGCGATAAACCATTGAATGCATCGCTGGAAGCATTGATTGCGGCCTGTCGCAATCTGGACGTTGGTCAGCGCTATCAGGACGCGTTGCAAAGGATCTTCCCGCCAGCTACCCAGGCGGTGCTGGCTGAAGACAAACGTTCGGGGTTGAAGCTGGCGACCGAGCTTGCGGCTTTGCAGGGAAACATAAGCGTCGATGTGCAGCTTGCACTGCGTGAGCTGGTGGACCACGGTCAGGAGCGGCGACAACGAGGGCTTGAAGGCAAACCCATGCTGCTGAGGGCACTAGGGAAACCTGTGGTCGATGGCTTGCTGATCCACCTGCATGACAAGACGGGAAATGAACGGGGCATCGTACTTTACCTGCCTGGTGATCCCCGGCAGGCATTGCGGTTCTTCGACAATGCCGCCTCCATGAACAGTACCGTGGCGATGTTGTTGCCAGATCCCGTTTACTGGCAGTACTTCACACAGCTCATCAGCCTTGAGCACCGTGCAGGTTTTGTCAGTACCCTCGGCAAGCGCCTGAAAGACAAGCTGCCGGACCTGGAGCTTGAGGGTGAAACTCCTGAAGGAGGGATCTTCACGCAACTGGCGACTCGGCAAGTGCAACGGGTCAAGAAAGATGCCCGGTTGCTGCTGGTACCGACTGCCGACGCTGATAGCCTGGCGGTAAGCGCCAGACACGCTGAGTGGAAAGCGGCAGGTCTGGACCTGGTAAACCTCGCTGGCTTGTTCATCCCGGCTGTGGGCGGCGTGCTGCTGGGTCAGGTGGTTGCCCAGACGTGCGCTGAAGTGTTCGAAGGGACACGGGATTGGTCGAGAGGGCACCAACACGAAGCGCTGCAGCATCTGCTGGGGGTTGCCGAAACCTTGGCGGCTACCGCTGCGACGGTGGCGGGTGTCAGTTTTGTGCGCAGTGCGTTTGTCGCGGGCCTGGAGCCGGTAAGCCTTGGGAATGGGCGCGGTCGCCTGTGGCAGTTCAACGCCAGGAATTATCGATCACTGCCGGGCGCTATCGACCTGGTTGACGAGGGACGCTATGGCGAGGCGGGCCGCCGCTGGGTCCGTATCGATGGGCGCAACTTCGAAGTGCATCAGCCTATCGCCGATGGCCCCTATCGCCTGCGCCATGTAGCGAGTGAGGGCGGCTACGGGCCGGTCGTGTTGCACAATGGTGAGCGTGGCTGGCAGCTGATGCGTGAGCAACCACTCAGCTGGCAGGCGCCTGCTCGCATGCTGGATGCATTATGGCCACAGCATCCCCCTGTCGACGCACATCAGGCCGAGCAGATCATGCGGGTGGCAGGTATCGATGAAGATTTGTTGCGCGGCGTTCTCGTGGAAAATCGCCCGGCGCCGGTGAGCCTTGGCCAAACCTTGCGCGCCTTCCAGGCGCATGCACGCATTCAAACGTTTTTCGAGCGTGTTCGGCTGAAGGCGTTGGTGCCATCGGACAGTGAACTGCTGGCCTGGTGTGAAGCAAGGCCAGACGTGGGCGCCGGACTGGAGCAGATCCGGGTGCATGAGGCCGGGTTGCGGCCGCAATTGTTTGCCCACCTGACAGAGCAGTCACTTGCAGCAGACCCGCTGAGCATGTTGGTCAAGCGGGACTTCCCGGGTTTGCCTTCGGCCTACATCAATGAAGTAACCAGCCAAGCGCATGAGCTTGAGCACCAAATGGCGCGGGTCGAGCGGCGGCTGCCATTGCCGTGCGCGAACAACGCCCGTTCGCTCTTGCGTCTGGCTCGCCTGAGCCGGGGGCTGGCGGGATTGTATCTGAGCACAGCGTACAGTGATGTCACCGGCGAGTTGGCCCTTGCGTTGCTGGATAGCTTCGAACTCGAGCACCTTGACCTTGACTTGCGTGACAGCGGGCTGGATGGGCGGTCTATCAGGCGCCTCGGTAGCGGCGGGCAAACCGAGGCAAGAAGAATAGTGGTCCGGCATGAAGGCAGGTTTCTGATCTACAACGGGTCAGGTGTGCCACACGTGCTTATTGCTGACGAGCCGGGATGTATCTTCGAGGCGCTTTTTGCCGCACTGACATCAGAGCAGCGGGCAGCGATGCAAGTGGTGGGCAGTGCTGCGGCGAGCCAATTGCGTGAGAAACTTCTGGCGCGGTTACCCGCTTCCCATTGGGATATCGCGCGCATGCTCGGCTGGCCAGAGGAGCAGGCCTGGCTCAATCCAGGGCGTCGCATGGACGATGGGCGCGTGGGATACCCGCTCAGTGGCCGCCCTGGCGCTGCACCCAGGGATGAGCGAGCGATCATTCGTGACCAGCTAAGGTCGCTTTATCCTGGCCTGGACGAGGCCGCGCTCGATGTGGAGCTGGCGCGTGTGCAACAAGGCCCGCAGCCAGTCTTCGAGCGCCTGGTAGAACTGCAGGAAGCCCATGACCAGCTGGTGCTGTACCTGAATCGCTGGGTCGGTGCCGAGTTGCAGGAGGGGCGACGCGCCGCCCGCAGGTTGACGGCCGATAGCATCCTGCGAGCCTGGCGACTGCAGGGCGAGCCTGTTTCGGCCGGCGAGGGGCAAACACAAGGGCAGCGCTTGTCGATGATCGGTTCGGGTTTGCGCACACTGCCGGCACTGCCGCCGAACATCGATTTCCATCGCATTACCCTGCTGAGCGTGAACGACACCCGGATTACTGACATACCGGTCGACTTCCTTCGCCCCTTCACTGCCCTGACGCACCTGAACCTCAACAACAACGCGTTGATGCGTCTACCAACAGGCATTGCCCATTTACCAAATCTTCAATCGCTTCGGTTGGCGCATAACGAGATACGCCTCGATGCCCAGGCGATCGGCGTTTTGCATGGTTTGTCCAACCTTGCGCATCTTGATCTCAGTCATAACCGGCTGGAAGCGCTGGACATGAGCTTCCATCAACTTTCTCGGCTGACAAGCCTGAACCTGCGTTATTGTCGCCTGGGCAGCTGGCCGCGTCGCCTGGAGCTCTGTGGTCTGCTCGAGCGTGCTGACCTGCGCAACAACCAACTCCGCGAAGTGCCCACCGAGATCCAACTGATGCCTTATGCATTTCGACGCGCCATTCTGGTAGAGAACAACCCCTTGTCGGTCATGCAGCAAAGAGGGTTGTATGCACTCGATGTGATCGAAGAGCACCGGCACTCCCCTGAGCAGTTGGGGTCAGTTGACCTGGTCAGGGCCCGTACGCGTTGGGTGGGCCATACGGATGCGACGGTTCAGGCCGAGCGGGAGGACGTGTGGCTGCGGTTGCTGGAGCAAGCGGGTAGCAGTGGGTTGTTCAGGTTGTTGGCTCGCCTGGAGATGACAGCGGACTACAGCGAAGCGGGTGAAGGGCGGGATGCGCTGGTTGACGGCGTATGGACACTGCTGGCTACGCTGGACGGCGACCCGGTGCTGTGCCGGCGGATCTTTGAACAGGCCGGCCGGCCGCTGTCATGTTCGGACGCCGTTGCCAGTCACTTCAGTGCACTGCAAGTATCGGTGAGGCAGGCGCAGGCAGAAGCCGCCGCAGCCAACCCTGAAAGCAGGGGAGAGTTGCTCGAACTGGGCAGGCAACTGTTTCGGCTGGATCAACTGGAAGGGATTGCCTACCAGGATGGCCGGCAGCGTCTGGCTGCCAGTGAACATATTGACCAGTTGGCATTGGGGCTGGCTTACAGGGTGCAACTTCGTAGCCGGTTGCAGCTGCCCAACCAGCCATATGCCATGCGCTATCCCGAAGCTGTCGCGCTGACGCAGGCCCAGATAGAGGATGCGTTCCTGCGGGTTACGCGCGCGCAGACCATCGAGGGCCTGACCGATAGCCTGAGCCAGCGCGCGTTCTGGCGACGTTACCTGCGCCAGCTACATGACCAGATGTTCGATGCCCTCAGTGCGGATTACACGCGGCGTACGCTTGAGCTGCAGGCTCAACGTCCTGTCTTGGTGCCGGCGGCCTTCGAGCAGCAACTACACCGGCTGCAGGCACAGCAGGACCTCGACATCGAACGCCTGGTCGCAGGGCTCACCCAGTCCTACCTGCGTGCAGCCGAGCGCGCAGAGGGGTGATGGGCGGCGGCCAAACCAGTCATCCAGATTGACAGCTTTGGCCATTGCCGCCGCGCATGAGCGGCGCGAACATCGTCGGACCGATGCTTCAACTCCAAAAACAAGAAACCAGGAGTCCGATGATGCGCGATTACGCCGAGGCCGCTCGCACGTTTGACCATGACGAGGCCGTTGTGGCGGCATTGCACGGCAGCCTTGAAGCCCTTAATGCCTGTGTCGAATGCTGTGACCGCCATGCCGGTGACGGCAAGCTGGCACTGATTCATGAAGACCGCGATGGTAACAGCGCGCGCTATAGCTTCGATCAGCTTCAGGTGCAGGCTGCCCGGTTCGCCAATGTGCTAAAGGCGCAGGGGGTAGGCGCAGGCGACCGGGTTGCCGGCTTGATGCCGCGCACCCCCGAACTGTTGGTGACCATCCTCGCTACCTGGCGCCTCGGGGCGGTTTACCAGCCCTTGTTCACCGCGTTCGGCCCCAAGGCCATCGAGCACCGGCTTGAGCAATCCCATGCCCGAGTGGTGGTCACCGATAGCCACAACCGCGCCAAGCTGGACGACGTGCACGCCTGCCCGACCATCATCACTGTCAAGGCCCGCAGTGGTGAGCTGGACTTTCAGCAATGCCTGGAGCGCGCAGCGGACGTATGTGAGCCGGTGATGCGCTCAGGCAACGATCCATTCCTGCTGATGTTCACTTCTGGAACCACTGGCCCGGCAAAACCCCTGGAAGTGCCACTGCGTGCGATCGTCGCGTTTCAGGGCTACATGCGTGATGCCATCGAGCTGCTGCCCGAAGACAACTTCTGGAACCTGGCCGACCCGGGTTGGGCGTACGGCTTGTATTACGCCGTTACCGGCCCATTGTCGCTGGGGCATGCCACCACGTTCTACGATGGCCCGTTCAGTGTCGAGAGCTGCGCCCGGGTGATCGACAAGCTGGGCATCACCAACCTGGCCGGCTCGCCGACCGCGTATCGCTTGCTGATTGCGGCGGGCAAAGATTTTTCGGTTCCGATCAAGGGCCGCCTGCGGGTGGTCAGCAGTGCCGGCGAACCGCTTAACCCCGAGGTGATCCGCTGGTTCGCCGACGAGCTGGGCGTGACCATTCACGATCACTACGGCCAGACCGAACTGGGCATGGTGCTGTGCAATCACCATGGTCTGCAGCACCCGGTGCACCTGGGCTCCGCCGGTTATGCCATCCCCGGCCACCGCATCGTGGTGCTGGACGAACAGGGCAACGAGCGGCCAGCCGGCCAGCCAGGCATCCTCGCCGTTGACCGCGAGCAGTCGCCGCTGTGCTGGTTCGGCGGTTACCACGGCCTGCCGACCAAAGCCTTCGTCGGCAAGTACTACCTCAGCGGCGACACTGTCGAGCTGAACCCGGATGGCAGCATCAGCTTCGTTGGCCGTAGCGACGACGTGATCACCACCTCCGGTTACCGGGTGGGGCCGTTCGATGTGGAAAGCGCGTTGATCGAGCACCCGGCGGTGATCGAAGCCGCGGTGATCGGCAAGCCCGACCCGGAGCGCACCGAGCTGATCAAGGCGTTCGTGGTATTGGCCAGCGGCTACGCCGGCAGCGTCGAGCTGGAAGAAACCTTGCGCCAGCACGTGCGCCAGCGCCTCTACGCGCATGCCTACCCCAGGGAAATCGAATTCGTCAGCGAGCTGCCCAAGACCCCGAGCGGCAAGCTGCAACGCTTCATCCTGCGCAACCAGGAAGTCGCCAAACAACAAGTGCAACAGGCCACCCCTGTCAGCGTCTGAAAGGAAAGTACTCATGCACATAGCCAATAAACATTTCATCGTCAGTGGCGCCGCTTCCGGGCTGGGTGCCGCGACTGCACAGATGCTGGTCGAGGCTGGCGCCAAGGTCATGCTGGTCGACCTCAATGCGCAGGCTGTCGAAGCCAAGGCCCGCGAACTGGGCGACAACGCCCGTTTCGCCGTGGCTGATATCAGTGACGAGCAGGCGGCCCAGTCGGCTGTCGATGCAGCTGTCAGCGCCTTTGGCAGCTTGCATGGGTTGGTCAATTGTGCCGGCATCGTCGGTGCCGAGAAGGTGCTGGGCAAGCAGGGCCCGCATGGCCTGGCCAGCTTCGCCAAGGTCATCAACGTCAACCTGATCGGCAGCTTCAACCTGTTGCGTCTGGCTGCGGCGGCCATGGCCGAAGGGGCTGCCGATGAGAGCGGCGAGCGAGGGGTCATCATCAACACGGCCTCCATTGCCGCCTATGACGGCCAGATTGGCCAAGCCGCCTACGCTGCCTCCAAGGGTGCCATTGCCAGCCTGACCTTGCCGGCTGCGCGCGAACTGGCACGCTTCGGCATCCGCGTGATGACCATCGCTCCGGGCATCTTTGAAACACCTATGATGGCCGGCATGAGCGATGAGGTGCGTGCTTCACTGGCTGCCGGCGTGCCGTTCCCGCCCCGCTTGGGCCGCCCGCAGGAATACGCCGCGCTGGCCCGCCACATCATCGAGAACAGCATGCTCAACGGTGAGGTCATCCGCCTCGACGGTGCGCTGCGCATGGCTGCCAAGTAAGGAGAGCGAACATGACCCTCGCCAATGACCCCATCGTTATCGTCAGCGCCGTGCGCACGCCCATGGGCGGGTTGCAGGGCGACCTCAAGAGCCTGACTGCGCCGCAACTGGGCAGCGCCGCCATTCGTGCTGCCGTGGAACGTGCCGGCATCGATGCCGCCTGTGTCGAGCAGGTACTGTTCGGCTGCGTGCTGCCGGCCGGCCAGGGCCAGGCGCCGGCACGCCAGGCCGCGCTGGGCGCCGGGCTGGACAAACACACCACCTGCACCACCCTGAACAAGATGTGCGGCTCGGGTATGCAAGCCGCGATCATGGCCCATGACCTGCTGCTGGCCGGCACCGCAGACGTGGTGGTGGCGGGTGGCATGGAAAGCATGACCAACGCGCCGTACCTGCTGGACAAAGCACGTGGCGGCTACCGCATGGGCCACGGCAAGATCATCGACCACATGTTCATGGACGGCCTTGAAGACGCCTACGACAAAGGCCGCCTGATGGGCACCTTTGCCGAGGACTGTGCCCAGGTCAATGCCTTCAGCCGCGAGGCCCAGGACCAGTTCGCCATCGCCTCGCTGACCCGAGCGCAGGAAGCCATCAGCAGCGGCCGTTTTGCCGCCGAGATCGTGCCGGTGGAAGTCACCGAGGGCAAGGAAAAGCGCGTCATCAAGGATGACGAGCAGCCGCCCAAGGCGCGCCTGGACAAGATTGCGCAGCTCAAACCGGCGTTTCGTGAAGGCGGCACCGTGACGGCGGCCAACGCCAGTTCGATTTCCGACGGCGCTGCGGCGCTGATACTGATGCGCCGCTCCGAGGCCGACAAACGTGGCCTCAAGCCATTGGCCGTCATCCACGGTCACGCCGCCTTTGCCGACACCCCGGCGTTGTTCCCGACCGCCCCGATCGCCGCGATCGACAAACTGATGAAGCGCACCGGCTGGAACCTGGCCGAAGTCGACCTGTTCGAGATCAACGAGGCCTTCGCCGTGGTCACCCTGGCGGCCATGAAACACCTCGACCTGCCACACGACAAGGTCAATATCCATGGCGGCGCCTGCGCCCTCGGTCACCCGATCGGCGCTTCTGGCGCACGTATTCTGGTCACCCTGTTGTCGGCCTTGCGCCAGAACAATCTGCGACGGGGTGTGGCGGCCATCTGCATCGGCGGTGGCGAGGCCACGGCCATGGCTGTTGAATGCCTGTACTGAGGTGAACCATGCTGGTAAATGACGAGCAACAACAGATCGCCGACGCGGTTCGTGCGTTCGCCCAGGAACGCCTGAAGCCGTTTGCCGAGCAATGGGACAAGGACCATCGCTTTCCGAAAGAGGCCATCGACGAAATGGCCGAACTGGGCCTGTTCGGCATGCTGGTGCCCGAGCAGTGGGGCGGAAGCGACACGGGTTATGTGGCCTATGCCATGGCGCTGGAGGAAATCGCTGCGGGTGATGGCGCCTGCTCGACCATCATGAGCGTGCACAACTCGGTGGGTTGCGTGCCGATCCTGCGCTTCGGCAACGAGCAGCAGAAAGAGCAATTCCTCACCCCGCTGGCGACAGGTGCGATGCTCGGTGCTTTCGCCCTGACCGAGCCGCAGGCTGGCTCCGATGCCAGCAGCCTGAAGACCCGTGCACGCCTGGAGGGCGACCATTACGTGCTCAATGGCAGTAAGCAGTTCATTACCTCGGGGCAGAACGCCGGCGTCGTGATCGTGTTTGCAGTCACCGACCCGGAGGCCGGCAAGCGTGGCATCAGCGCCTTCATCGTGCCGACCGATTCGCCGGGCTACCAGGTAGCGCGGGTCGAGGACAAACTCGGCCAGCACGCCTCCGACACCTGCCAGATCGTTTTCGACAATGTGCACGTGCCAGTGGCCAACCGGCTGGGTGCGGAGGGTGAAGGCTACAAGATCGCCCTGGCCAATCTTGAAGGCGGCCGTATCGGCATCGCCTCGCAAGCGGTGGGTATGGCCCGCGCAGCGTTCGAAGTGGCGCGCGACTATGCCAACGAGCGCCAGAGCTTTGGCAAACCGCTGATCGAGCACCAGGCCGTGGCGTTTCGCCTGGCCGACATGGCAACGAAAGTTTCCGTTGCCCGGCAGATGGTATTGCACGCTGCTGCCCTTCGTGATGCGGGGCGCCCGGCGCTGGTTGAAGCGTCGATGGCCAAGCTGTTTGCCTCGGAAATGGCCGAAAAGGTCTGTTCGGATGCCTTGCAGACCCTGGGTGGTTATGGCTATCTGAGTGACTTCCCGCTGGAGCGGATCTACCGCGACGTTCGGGTTTGCCAGATCTACGAAGGCACCAGCGACATTCAGCGCATGGTCATTGCGCGCAATCTTTGAAGGAGCAGACTGCATGGCATTCGAAACCATCCTGTTGGACATCCACGGCAAGGTCGGCCTGATCACCCTCAACCGGCCGCAGGCGCTCAATGCGCTGAACGCGCAGATTGTCGGTGAGATCAACCAGGCCTTGGACCAGCTTGAGCGCGACCCGAACATCGGCTGCGTGGTACTGACAGGCTCGGCCAAGGCCTTTGCCGCTGGCGCGGACATCAAGGAAATGGCCGAGCTGCAATACCCGCAGATCTACGTCGACGACCTGTTCAGCGACGCTGACCGCATCGCCAATCGCCGTAAGCCGATCATTGCTGCCGTGTCTGGATTTGCCCTGGGCGGCGGCTGTGAGTTGGCGATGATGTGCGACTTTATCCTCGCTGCGGACAATGCCAAATTTGGTCAGCCGGAAATCAACCTGGGCGTGCTGCCGGGCATGGGCGGTACCCAGCGCCTGACGCGTGCGGTGGGCAAGGCCAAGGCCATGGAGCTTTGCCTGACCGGCCGCCTGATGGGGGCGGAAGAAGCCGAGCGTGCAGGTTTGGTGGCGCGGATCGTGCCGCAGGCAGAGCTGGTGGAAGAGGCGCTGAAGGTGGCGGCGACCATTGCCAGCAAGTCGATTCCGGTGAGCATGATGGTCAAGGAGAGCGTCAACCGAGCATTTGAAGTCACCCTCAGCGAGGGGGTTCGTTTTGAGCGTCGTGTCTTCCATGCGGCGTTCTCCACCGAAGACCAGAAAGAAGGCATGGCCGCATTCATCGCCAAGCGAGAGGCACAGTTCAAGGACCGTTGATCAGACTCGGTTCGTTGCCGTTGCCGTTGCCGTTGCCGTTGCCGTTGCCGTTGCTGTGGCTTTTGCTTCTAAGTGCGCGATAGTTCAGGCGACGCGGATTGCGACTTCAGGAGGCCGAGCGTAGGGCTTGCGAAGGGAGGTGACGGGCATGGATGCCCGTCAAGCGCTGAGGCCCCATGGATGGGGCCTGCAGCGCGTACTCCCGGGAGCAAGACCGTAGCGAGGGAACCCCGGAGCGCAGCGCAGGGGCCGGATGATAGGAGCCAGCGTTTTTTGGTTACTTTTTGTCGCGTTTGACAAAAAGTGACCCGCCGTAAGGGCGGAAAGGTGACTGTGCGCCACCTGCGTGAATGAATACCTACTCGATGTGAATGCCCACATCCAAGAAGCAAGAAGCAAG